>JAWLFD010000134.1:0-6511 GCA_041685745.1 Wenzhouxiangella sp. | reverse complement strand
CTTCGCACCGGGCTGCCCACCGCCCAGATCCTGCACGATTTCTATCCCGCCTGGCCTTTGCTGGATCGCGACCCGCTGGACTGGGCCGAAACCGATACCGGCGTCGATCTGGCGCGCGCGCTGGCCGAGCACGGTGAGCAGCTGCTGTTCCGACACCGCCACGTGACGCATTGGCAATCGCTTGCCGCGGCCTGGCTGGAGGCGGTTGGAACCGGTGGTGTAAAGCTCGTGGCGCCGACCGCCGAGGTCTCTCGGCGCTGGCAGGCCCTGATCGGCAACGCCGTGCCCGACATCGACATCATCGGACACGGTTTCAGCGGCTGGACCAGGCCACCGGACCCGGTCACGGCAAGACCGCGCGCAGACGGCCGCCTGAATCTCGTGGTCGCCGGACGGTTGTCGCCGGGCAAGGGCCTTGGGCTACTCGAGCGAGCGCTGGAGTCCCTGCGGCCACTGGCCCACATCACGCTTCTTGGATGCGGTCGTCACGGCATGCGCTTCTTCGGTCGGCCGGGCGTTGACGTGGTGCTCGACTATCCCCGCGACCAGCTGCCGTCCCTGCTGCAGGAAATCGGACCCCAGGCCGGGCTGTTTCTTTCCACCGTCCCGGAAACCTGGAACTACACCTTGTCCGAATTGCGCTCGCTGGGAATCCCGGCGATCGCGACTCGTCTTGGCAGTTTCGTCGAACGCATCGACGACGGCCGGGACGGCTGGCTGTTCAGCCCGCAGCCCGAAGCGCTGATCGAACTCGTCGCCGGCCTGCAGGCCAATCCGGAGCAGCTGGCAGCGGCAGGCCGATGCCAGCCCGTCGATCCCGACATGTCATCGGTACTGCACAAGTACTGGTCACGGTTTCCGGCAATCGATGCGCTGCCGCCACCCCTCGCGCTTGCCGGACCGCAGCGGGCCGTGGCCGGTCGCCAGAGCAACCAGTTGGCAGAAGCCCGGGTCCGGCTGAGTCGCTCGCGCGCACGTCAGCAGGAACTGCAAGCGTCACTGGAGCAACGGACCGACTGGGCCCGTCGCTACGAACGCCTGAGCCAGGAACGAACCCGCTGGGCGCAGGCCCTGGAGCGGGACGTTGAACGTGAACGGCGTTCGATACAAACGCTGTCGAAAGAGCTCGAAGCGCTGGAAGCCGCCCGCCGGACCCTGGAGCATTCGCTCAACGAGACGCGTGATCGCCTCGATGTCAGTCAGGATCACCTGGCCCAGACCCGCGCGCACCTGCGCTCTACCCAGCTGGAACTGGATCAGACAAATCAGGCGCTCGATCAGACCCGCCAGGAACTCGATCAGAGCCGGCAGGCGCTCGATCAGACCCGGCAAAAGCTGCATCGCAGCGATCACGAACTGGCCAGAAGCCAGGAAGAACTGCGGCAGATCTTCGCCAGCCGATCGTGGCGCTGGACCCGGCCGTTGCGCTTTGTCAATCGCGTCATCGACCACGGCCGCCAAAGACGGGCCTGGCATCCGCTGCGCTGGCCGCACCTGACCCGTCGCCTGGTCCACAGCCTGCGTTTTCACGGGCTGCGCGGCACGCTGCACCTGGCCCAGGGCACGCCACCGCCGGCGCCCGAGCGGCCTGTTCTTCCCGTGGTCCATCCGCCGGTCGAGCAGACCGAGATCGAGCAGGCGGCCGTCGCGCTGCCCGAAGCCGATGCGCCGCTGGCCAGCATCGTCGTCCCGGTCTACAACAAGGTCGCCTACACGGCTGCCTGCCTGGAAAGCCTGCGCTCGACGGCCGGCGACACGCCGTTCGAGGTGATCGTGGTCGATGACTGCTCCAGCGACGAAACGCCCGGCTACCTGGACCGATGCACGGGCCTGGTGGTCGTGCGCAACGCCGAAAACAGCGGTTTCATCGCCAGCTGCAACGCCGGCGCGGCGCGCGCGCACGGCCGCTTCCTGGTCTTTCTGAACAATGACACCACCGTGACCGAAGGCTGGCTGCAGGCCCTGCTGGCCACGTTCGAGGACTTCCCCGACGCCGGCATCGTCGGCGCCCGACTGGCCTATCCCGACGGTCGCCTGCAGGAGGCCGGCGGCATCATCTTCAACGATGCCAGCGGCTGGAACTACGGCCGCAACGAAGACCCGGCCCTGCCCCAGTACAACTTTACTTCCGAGGCCGACTACGTCTCGGGTGCCTGCCTGGCGATCCCGCGCGCGCTGTTCGAGGAACTCGGCGGCTTCGACAGCCACTACGCCCCGGCCTACTACGAGGACACCGACCTGTGCTTCCGGGTCCGCCAGCACGGCCGCAAGGTCTATTGCCAGCCGGCCTGCACCATCATCCACCACGAAGGCGTGAGCTCGGGCACCGACGAGACCAGCGGCACCAAGCGCTACCAGGCCGTCAACCGCGAGAAGTTCCGCCAGCGCTGGACCGACGAGCTCGACCACCAGCCGCCCCACCGCATCGACAGCGACCGGCCCGACCCGGTCCGCCGGGCCCGCTTCCATCGGGCCGCCGGCCGCGCGCTGGTCATCGACGCGACCACACCCATGCCCGACCATGACTCCGGTTCGATGCGCATGACCGCACTGCTGGAACTGATGATCGAACAGAATTGGCGGGTGACCTTCAGTCCGCAGAACCTGAAATGGGAAGGCCGCTACTCCAGCGCCCTGCAGCGGCAAGGCATCGAGATCCTGACCGCGCCGGCCGTGACCTCGCTGGAAGACTGGCTGAAGGCTTACGGGCAGGACCTGGACCTGGTGCTGGTGAGCCGGCACTACGTGCTCCGGCCGATCATGAAAATGCTGCGTCGCACCTGTCCCAATGCGCGCATCGTCTTCGACACGGTCGACCTGCATTTCCTGCGTGAACAGCGCCAGGCCGAACTCGGCGGCAGCGCCAGCATGAGGGCTGCGGCTGAGCGAACCCGCAAAGTCGAGCTGGATCTGATGCGCGCCTGCGACGTCACCCTGGTGGTCAGCCCGGTCGAGCAGCGGCTGCTCAGCGACATCTTGCCCGAGGCCGATATCCGCGTGCTGTCGAACATCCACACCCTGCACGGCCGGCGGCAGGCGTGGGCGGCGCGGCGGGACCTGATGTTCGTCGGCGGCTTTCAGCATCCACCCAACCTCGATGCCGCCGAATGGCTGATCGACGACATCTTCCCGCGCATTCGCGCCGAGTTGCCCGACGTCAGGCTGCACCTGATCGGCAGCCGGATGCCCGAAACGCTGCGCGAGCGGACCAGCCCCGGCGTGATCCTGCATGGTTTCGTCGAAGACCTGGCACCGTACCTGAATGGCTGCCGGCTGTCGCTGGCGCCGCTGCGTTACGGCGCCGGCGTCAAGGGCAAGGTCAACCAGGCCATGGCCTGGGGCCTGCCGGTGGTAGCGACTGCCTGCGCCGCGGAAGGGATGTTTCTGCACCACGGTGAGGACGTGCTGCTGGCCGAAGACGGCGCAAGCTTCGCCGCTGAAGTGATCCGAGCCTACCGCAACGAATCGCTTTGGCAAAAACTCTCCGACGGCGGCCTGGCCAACGTCGAGCAGCATTTCTCGCGGGCCGCCGCGGCCCGGGTTGTCGAGAACCTGCTGGCGGCAGGCACCGGCGCGCGCCCGCCGGGCTGAGCTGTCAGACCTCGCGCACGCGCCGCGCGGTGGTGACGCCCTGGATGGACTGCATGCGGCTGAGCAGGCTGGCCAGCTGATCGAAATCCTCGACCTGGACGGTCAGGTCGATGCGCACCTGCTCGGTGTCGTCCTGGCGACTGGCGTTCATCGCCGTGACGTTGACGTTTTCACCGGCCAGGAGACCGCTGACGTCGCGAATCAGCTCGCGCCGGTCCCAGGCCTCGATCAGGATGCGCGCCGGATAACGGCCGGCGGCCTGGTTGGCCCAGCGCACCTGGATGACCCGTTCCGGCGACTGGCGCTGCAGGTTGATGAACTGGCGGCAGTCCTGGCGATGAATGCTCACGCCGCGCGCGCGGGTGATATAGCCGGCAATGTCGTCGCCGGGCACCGGCTGGCAGCACTGGGCCATGTTGTGCATCAGGTTGCCCACGCCCTCGATCTGGATATCGCTGCCCTTGCCCGGCCGGGCCGGCGCCGGCTTGCTGACCGGAATGGTGGCGGCTTCCAGACGACGCTCGGGATGCTTGCGCTCGACCGCATGGGCCACCTGCGAGGCACCCAGCTCCCCGCAACCCACGGCCACGCAGAGATCATCGACGCGGCGGAAGTTGAAATGATCGAGCACCTCAGCGGCCTGGTCGAAATCCAGGTCCAGGCGTCGGAACTCGGCCTCCAGGGCCGCGCGGCCAGCCACCAGGTTTTCGTCGTAATGGGCCATCTTGAACCAGTGACGCACCTTGGAGCGGGCCCGGGCGGTGTGGATATAGCCGAGCCGGGGGCTGAGCCAGTCGCGCGAGGGCCGCGGCTCCTTCGCGGTCAGGATTTCGACCCGGTCGCCGTTCTTCAGCGCCGTGGTCAGCGGCACGATGCGGCCGTTGACGCGCGCACCGCGGCAGCGATGGCCGACCTCGGTGTGGACCAGGTAGGCAAAGTCCAGCGGCGTGGCGCCGGCGGAGAGATCCCTGACCTCGCCCTTGGGCGTGAGCACGTAGACCCGGTCTTCGGTGGTCAGGTTCTGGAAGTCTTCGAGCAGGCTGGCATCGTCGCCGTCGTGCTCTGAACCCTCGAGCAACTGGCGCATCACGCCGATGCGCTTTTCAAGCCCTGAATCGCGCGGCCCGCCTTCCTTGTAGCGCCAGTGCGCGGCCACCCCCAGCTCGGCGTGGCGATGCATGTCGTGGGTCCGGATCTGGACCTCCACGGCGCGACCCCGGGTACCGGTCACGGCCGTGTGCAGCGACTGGTAGAGGTTGGCCTTGGGGTTGGTGATGTAGTCGTCGAACTCGCCCGGCACCGGCTGCCAGTGGGTGTGGACCAGGCCCAGCACGGAATAGCACTCGGCCACCGTATCGACCATCACGCGCACCGCGCGCACGTCGAACAGCTCGTGGAAATCCAGCCCCTTGCGCTGCATCTTGCGCCAGATGGAATAGACATGCTTGGCCCGGCCGCTGATTTCGGCCTCGATCCCGGCCTCGCCGACGATGTGTCGCAGCTGGGCCATGAACGAACTGATGTAGGCCTCGCGGTCGGATTGGCGCTCGGCCAGCATCAGCCGGATCTGGCGGTAGGCCTGCGGCTCCAGGTACTGGAACGCCAGGTCTTCGAGCTGCCACTTGAGCTGACCGATGCCGAGCCGGTTGGCCAACGGGGCGTGGATCAGCTGCGTTTCGCGGGCGACGTGCCGACGGGTGTCCTCGTCCAGGTCGCCGGCCAGCTTCAGCCGCGCCAGCTGCCAGGCCAGCGCGATCAGCACCACGCGCACATCGGCCACCAGCGCCAGCAGCAGCCGGCGCAGGCCTTCGGCGCGGGCGTTGTCGTCGGGGAGGTAGGTCTGGCCGAAGTAGGTCAGTTGTTCGAGCTGACTGAGCAGACCCGACAGTTGCTCCATGTCGCCCACGACCGCGATGTCTGGGAGCGGCTTGCGGGCAAGAACGAGGGGAAACAGGATCGTCGCCGCGACCGTCTCCGGATCCGGCGAAAGGGGTGAGAGCGCTTCCAGGGCCGCCAGGACGATGGCTTGATCGGACTCACAGATCCATTCAAGCTGGCGGCAGAAACGGTCGACCGTCTGCGGGGCCAGGTGCCGTTGGTTCAGATAGCGATTGAGCCAGTCCCCCAGCCCGTCAGTCTTGCCCTCCTTCCGGGTCATCAAGCCGGCAGGAAATCAACGGCTATTCGGCGGGAAGAACACTGAAACCCTCGCTCTCACCGCTGGTCATGCCGTCGGCGGACGCGCGGATGAAGCGGTTGTTTCCCGGAGCCTCGACCGCGTCCGGGACCGGGATACCTTGCAGCAAGGCCTCGCCGCCAACGATAGCAACATTGGCCGGATTCAGACTGGACAGCAGTGCCTCGGGACGCCGAAACGTCAAATCCGCCGAACCCGAGTAACCGCTGACGAGCAGTCCATTGCTGTCGACTGCTCGAACATGGAAATCGGGGAAAGCCTGACCGACCGTCACCGATTGCGGCGTACCGGCGACGAAGACCACTTCGAACCGTTCGGCGGCGCCTACGACTGGAATTTCAACCCGGTCGACATCAAAGGGAGCGTCAGACCCGGGGCCATCGACAGCACCGGCGTAGAGCGCGAGTGTCGAACCGCCTGCTGCCTGTGCATCCAGCGGCCGAGAAATCTCGTATCTCACCGAAGCGCCGGCCGGCAGGGACAGATTTTCCAGCCGGATCTGGCCCTGGCCGCCTGTCTGGGGGCAGTTTGTACCCGTGCAGGTCCAGGTCCCCGGCCCCAATGCCGCCGGAAAATAGGTCGCGTTGCCGGGAAAGACTTCCTGAAAAGCAAGTTGATCCAGTTCGACGTCACCAACGTTCTCGATGACCAGTGCATAGGAGAGGTTATCGCCCGCAGTCACAGAGGACGGCACGGCGTCGAAATAGACCGCGACACGATGGT
>JAWLFD010000133.1:0-6599 GCA_041685745.1 Wenzhouxiangella sp. | reverse complement strand
CCGCAGGGCGAGCGTGCGCTGCTGCTGCGCACGCTGGCCGGCGCCGAGCCGGGCTTTTCGCCCGACCGGGCCGAGGTATTCAATCTGGCCACGCTGGCCGCAATCGGCCGGCTGCTCGAGCGCGGAGAGCCGATGACCGATCAACAGGTCAGCCTGCTCGGCGGCGCCCTGCGCGATCCCGGCCACTACCGCGTTCCGCTGGGCACGCCGCTGCGCTTTGCCCTCGACTGGGCCGGGCTGCGCCCCGGCCTGGCGACGCTGCTTTCGGGGGGACCGATGCGCGGCCGGACGCTGGCCTCGCTCGATCGGCCGATTGCCAAGAACACCACCGGTTTCGTGGCCCTGGACCCGGCCGAGACCGGTCCGCGGCCGGCGCCGCTGGCCTGCATTCGCTGCGGCGAATGCGTGGCGGTGTGCCCGGTCGGGCTGCACCCGGCCGAACTGGGCTTGCGGGCGCGCCGCGGCGAGCTCGCGGAGATGTTCGAGCAGTACCATCTCGAGCGCTGTATCGAGTGCGGCTGCTGCGCCTACGTCTGCCCGTCGCACATTCCGCTGGTCCAGTGGTTCCGCGCCGCCAAGGCGCAGGCGCGGCGAACGGCGCCGCCGGCGACCGCCGGGGAGGGGGCATGAACACGACCCCGCACACGCTCGGCCTGGCCGCCGCGCCGCATCTGCACGCCGGCCGTACGGTCCCGCGGCTGATGCTGCACAGCGTGATCGCGCTGCTGCCGGTGACCGCGTTTGCCGTGGCCCTGTTCGGCCTTGCGGCGCTGGCGGTGATCGCGGTGGCGATGGCCTCCTGCCTGCTGGCCGAGCGCCTGTGCGCGCCGAAAAGCGCGCTGGGCGACGGCTCGGCGCTGCTGACCGGGCTGCTGCTGGGCCTGAGCCTGCCGCCGGCGCTGCCGCTGTGGATGGTGGCCGTCGGCGGGGTGGTCGCGGTCGTGGTCGGCAAGCACCTGTTCGGCGGGTTGGGCGGGCCGGTGTTTCATCCGATGCTGGTCGGTCGGGTGGTCCTGCAGGCGGCGTTTCCGGCCGCCATGGCCCAGGGCTGGCTGGCGCCGTTTGCCGCCGAGCGCGCCTCGAGCCTGCCGGCGACCAGCCTGGCGCTGCCGTTCCTGCAGCCGGGTTCGGCCTTCGACGGCCTCAGCGGGGCGACCCCGCTGAGCTCGCTCGAGGCCGGCGCGTCGGCCCCGCCGGTGCTGGATCTGTGGCTGGGGACGGTGGCCGGCTCGGTCGGCGAGACCAGCGCCGTGCTGCTGCTGCTGGGCGGGTTGTACCTGGTCGCCCTGCGGGTGATCGACTGGCGCGTGCCGCTGGCCCTGCTCGGCACCGTGGCCGCGCTGAGCGCGCTGCTGCACGCCCTCGACCCGGCGCGCTTTGCGGGCATGACCACGGCCCTGGCCAGCGGCGGGCTGATGCTGGGGGCCTGGTTCCTGGCCACCGACCCGGGGGTTTCGCCGATGACCCGGCGCGGGGCCTGGATCTACGGCCTGGCGATCGGCGCCCTGGTGGTGCTGATCCGGCAGTTCAGCGGCCAGGTCGAGGGGGTGGTCTACGCCCTGTTGCTGGGCAGCGCCCTGACCCCGCACATCGATCGCTGGACGCGGCCGCGGCCGCTGGATACGGGAGAGCGAGCATGACCCACGACCCGCGCAGCGCGCAGCCCTCGGTGCTGCGCATCCAGGCGGTCCTGGTCGCGATCGCGCTGACCGCCGGGCTGGCAATTGCCACCGTGCACGAACTGACCCGGCCGATGGTCATGGCCCAGCGCGGCGGCCTGTTCGGCGACGCCGCGCTCGAGGTGCTGCCCGGCGCGGACAGCTACCGGATCTACGTGCGCGCCGACGATGGTCGCCTGCGCCCGCTCGGCGATGGTGACGAGCCCGAGCTGTTCATCGGGCTCGACGCGCGCGGCCGGGCCACCGGCGCGGCCCTGGTCGCCAGCGGCATGGGCTACGCCGATACCATCCAGCTGGTCTATGGCCTCGACCCCGAGGCGCGGAAACTGACCGGCCTGCGCGTGGTGGTCTCGCGCGAGACCCCGGGCCTGGGATCGAAGATCATCGACGACGAGGACTTCGTCGACGGCTTCACCCGCATCGAGCTGCCGTTCGACGACGGCCGCCTGCAGCCGCTGCGGATCAGCGCCGATGCCCGCCACGAGCGCGGCGAGGTCGACGCCATCACCGGGGCGACCGTTTCGGCCCGCTCGGTCGCCGGCATCGTCAGCGACAGCCTGGAGCGCTGGCTGCCGATCCTGGAGCGGGAATACGCTCGCCTGGCGGACGCCGCCGATGGTTGATCCGGCCCTGGCCATGGAAGAGCGCGAGAACGCGGGCGCCCGCTTCCGGGCCGGCCTGTGGCGCGAGAACCCGATCCTGGTCCAGGCGCTGGGCATGTGTCCGGTCCTGGCGGTCAGCAACACCGCCACCAATGCCCTGACCATGGCCCTGGCGACGGCCTCGGTGCTGCTGGCCTCGGCGATCGTGATCTCGGCCCTGCGCGGCATCATTCCGCGCCAGGTCCGGCTGGCCTGTTTCGTGCTGGTGATCGCCACCTTCGTCACCCTGACCGACCTGCTGATCGAGGCCTTCGCCCTGGAGCTGCACCGCGCCCTCGGTGCCTTCCTGCCGCTGATCGTGGTCAACTGCATGATCCTGAGCCGGATCGAGTTGATGGCCTCGCGCCAGCCGCTGCCGGTGGCCGCGCTCGACGCCCTGGGCATGGGCGGCGGCTTCCTGGTCGGGCTGCTGTGCCTGGGCAGCCTGCGCGAACTGCTCGGCCAGGGCCAGCTGTTCGGCCACCAGGTCATGCCCGAGGCCTTTCAGCCGTGGCAGATCATGCAGGTGCCCGGCGGTGGCTTCTTCACCCTGGCCGCCCTGGTGATCGTGTTCCATCTGCTGGACCGGCGCCTGCGCCCGGCGGGAGCGAGCGCATGATCGACGCTGATCTGTGGAACCTGTTCATCAACGCCAGCCTGGTGAACAATTTCGTGCTCGCCTATTTCCTCGGCATCTGCCCGTTCCTGGGCGTGTCGGGGCGGCTGGAGAGCGCCGGACGGATGGGGCTGGCGGTGACCTTCGTGATGCTGGTCGCCTCGCTGTGCGCGTTCGTCATCCATCGCCTGCTGGTCATGATCGGCGCGGAGTACCTGTCGCTGATCAGCTACATCGTGGTCATCGCCTCGGCGGTCCAGCTGGTCGAGATGTTCGTGCGCAAGACCAGCCCGGCGCTGTTTCGTTCGCTGGGCATTTTCCTGCCCCTGATCACCACCAACTGCGCGATCCTGGCCGTGGCCCTGTTCCAGACCCAGCGTGAATACGGTCTGCTGGAGGGCCTGGTGTTCGCCGCCGGCGCCGGGACCGGCTTCACCCTGGCCCTGGTCCTGATGGCGGGCCTGCGCGAACGCCTGCAGCTGGTCGACGTGCCCGACGCGGTCCAGGGCATGGCCGTCACCCTGGTCCTGGCCGGCATCCTGTCGCTGGCCTTCATGGGCTTTGCCGGCATTGGAGCCGGCCCATGAGCCAGTTCTTGATCGCGCCGCTGCTGCTGGTCGTGCTGTGCCTGGGCTGGCTGGGCGTGCAGCGGGCCTGGATTGCCTGCATGGGCAAGCCCGCCGACCGCGACGCGCTCGAGCGGCCGGGGATGTGCGGCCCGTCGTGCGCGTGCCGCGCCGATTGTCCGCGCCGATTGAACAACACCTGAGGAGTTGCAGTCATGAGAATCGAGGATCTGGAACTGGGGCGCGGTTGGTCCGCGCGGCTGCTGGAGAACAGCCCGCTGACGCCGCCGGAGGCGCGCGAGGAGGTGCGCGAGTTGCTGCTCGAATCCGGACAGCCGGACGCCGAGCTGCAAGCCGGGCAGAGCGTGGCGGTGCTGGTGGCCGGACCCCACGACCTCGGCCAGCGCAACCACGTGCGCCTGTACACCGTCGCCAGGACCCCGGCCGAGCTGGGGGCGGGACGCTTCACCCTGTGCGTGCGCCGCTGCAGTTTTCTCGATCCCTACAGCGGCGAGCGCTTTCCCGGGATCGCCTCGAACTACCTGTGCGACCTGCCGGCCGGCAGCCAGCTGACCCTGGGCGGGCCGGTCGGGCTGCCGTTCGTCATTCCCGACGATCCCGACACGCCGCTGCTGATCGTCGGGCTGGGCACCGGCATCGCGCCGTTTCGGGGCATGATCCGCGAGCTTTACGAGGAGCGCGACTGGAAAGGTCCGGTGATGCTGTTTCACGGCGCCCGGGTGGGGCTTGAGACCGTCTACCGCGATTCCATCGCCGAGCTGTGCGAACGCTCGGCCGGCTTTTCACCGGTCCAGGTGGTCAGCCCGCGTCCGGCCTGGGGCGACCCGGCCGACCTGGCCGATGCCGTCCTGCGCCACCGCGAAGAGGTCTGGCAACTGCTGTGCGAGCCCACCGTGCACGTCTACCTGGCCGGGCTGAGCTGGGTCGGCAAGGCCTTCGACAAGGCCATGATCGAGGCCGCCGGCGGCGCTGATGCCTGGATCAAGCGCAAGGGCGAGATCAAGTCGGCCGGGCGCTGGATGAGCCTGCTGTACTGAGCAGGTCCAGATACGCGCCTTCGATCAACGCCTCCGGCGCGATGCCGAGCCGATCCATCAGATCGTCGGCCTCGCGCCGGCCGGCCGCTTCGTCCTCGCCGTCGGCCAGCACCACTTCCAGCTCCATGAAATCGCCCAGGTCCTCGACCCGGTCGAGGTGAATGCGGGTGCGCCCGGCCAGGTAGAGGGTGCGGTGCTTGACCACCCGCCCGCGCTCGCCCAGCGCCAGGCCCAGGGTCTCGCGCAGCGCGGCCGGCTCGGCGGTCGGGGCGATGCGGTAAAACGAGGTCTTGGGCCCGCCGGCGTCGGCGCGGCGGTAGAAGATCAGCTCGCCGGTGCCGTCGCCGAACTCGCGCAGCTTCAGCCGGCCTTCGGGGCAGACGAAAAAGGTGTCGTCCTGGAAGATCTGCGCGGGGCCGTCGTCGGCCAGGGCGGCGGCGCGCTGCTCCAGGGCGGTCCGGTCGGCCACCCGGGCCTTGATTTCGATGTTTCGCGGCATGAGGGATTCCTACCAGGTTTCGATCGCAAGTCCTGTCACGCGCTCGAATTCGCTGGTGTTGCGGGTGACCAGGGTGCACGCATTGGCAAGCGCGATCGCGGCGATCAGGGTGTCGTTGGGGCCAATCGGCTGGCCGCGCGAGGCCAGCTCGGCCCGGATCAGGGCATAGCTTTCTGCACAATCGTCATCGAACGGCAGGCTCTGCAACGGCTCGGCAAAAGCGTGAACCCGGGCCAGATTGGCCTCCTTTCTGGCGCTGCGGCGGGCGCCGAAGAGCAGTTCCGCCTTGACCACGCTGCACAGCGCGATGTCTGTCGGCGCATGGCCGGCGAATCGATCAATCAGGGCCGGTTCGCGGCCGTTGAGCAAATGAATGCAGATGTCGGTGTCGAGCAGTTTCATTCCAGCCGGCTGCGTGATTCGAACTCGCCCTGCGGCCCGCGCTCGATGGGCGCGCCGTGATCATCGCAGAACACGCGATCGAAATAACCGGGAGGCCAGTCGGCGACGAGATCCTTTCGGGCCAGTTCGGCGAGGTAGCGCGACACGCTCATCCCGGCCTGGGTGGCACGCCGCTTCAGGTTTTCGGCCTCGCGTTCGGGCAAATAGCAGTGCAACTGGGTCATGGTGCGATCAACAAATAGATGTGCATATATTCTAATCGTCGCCAGGGAGGGGGTCAACGCCGGTGGAATCGGCGCGCTGCTCGAGGGCGGTCCGGTCGGCCACCCGGGCCTTGATTTCGATGTTTCGCGGCATTGGCTCCGGTCTCTGGTTCATTGCCGGAAAGGGTTGCTGATTCTCACCCCATCGATGACCTGACCGTGCTGCAGGTCCTCGGTCAGCAAGACACCGCACTCGGCCTTGCGGGCGGCTTGAACGATCAGGGCATCCCAGAACGAGAGCCGGTGCAGCTGGACCCGATCGATGGCCGCCATGACATCGCTCGTTGCGATCTGGATGACGCTCATGCGGGCAAACAGGCGGGCGCGCAGCTTTGCTGTTTCGGCGGCCACGCCCAGCTTGCGCGTGCTGGTGGCGAAGTACTCCTGCAGCACCTGGGTGGAAATCACGCCTTTTTTGCTGCGAATCGCTCGCTCCACCAACTCGATCGCCCGCTCTGACTTGTCGGGCGCATCCGCATCGTCGGTGTAGACGAGGATATTGGTGTCGAGAAAACTACGCTCTTTCATGGATTTCGTCGCGATCGAAGGTCCAGCCCTGACGGTGGCCGGTTTGGGAGGTGGCGCGAAGTTCAGTCAGATCGGCCTCGATTTCGCGCGTGGTGGTCAGTTCCTCGAGGTACTCTCGAACCAGCTGGTTGACGCTTTTGCCCTGAGCCTGGGCCGCTTCGCGCGCGCGCTCGAGCAATTCCTGATCGATGGAAAGGGTGAGGTTCATGGTTGACACGTATTATGTGGGCACGGATTAAGTGTAAAACTTTTTTCGAAATAAAGCTTGACTTCTTGTGCAGGGCTTCATTACTGTTCGGACCCATGAGCACCGCCAACCGCAATCAGACCAAGGCCATCGCCGCTGC
>JAWLFD010000132.1:0-6661 GCA_041685745.1 Wenzhouxiangella sp. | reverse complement strand
GCCCGAGCGCTGGTCGAGCAGGTCGAAAAAGCGGCCCAACGGGGGCGCGAAATCACCCTGGCCGAAGTCGACAATCGTCCCCTGCCGCAGCGCTTTCGCGACGCCTTCTGCTGGCTGTTCTCACCGTACCTCTAGAGCGGGAATCTTCATGGCCGATCTGAACTACATCCGACCTTACGCGGCGGTCGAGAAACACCGGGCGGAAATGAAGCGCGCCCTTCGGCGACGCCGAAATCGGGTCGCGATCGCGGTCCTCGGCGGGATCGCCCTGACGGTGACGAGTTACTGGATACTGCCGCCCCTGGCAGTGCTGGCGGCCGGCATTGCCGTACTGGCGGTGTTCTTTTCGTCCCTCACCGGCGGCAGCTCGGTTCCGGCCTCGGCCATGACCGGCGCCGAGGGCGAGGTGCGGGTGCTGCGGTCACTCGAACAGCTTTCCGACAACCATGTGCTGTTCAACCAGGTTCGGATTCCCGACCCGCAGGTCTCCGGCGGCCAGCGCGAAATCGACTTCGTGGTCGTCGCCCCGTCCGGCGTGCATCTGATCGAAGTCAAGAACACCCCGGGCCTGATTTACGTGCGCCCCGGCGAAAAGAACTGGCCGCTGGCCTACAAGGCCGGCTGCGGAGGCAGACCGGGATGGAACGCCATCGCCAACCCCCTGGCCCAGGTCGCGGCCCAGGCCGAGGCGCTCAACCGCTGGCTGCTGCAGCACAGCATCGCGTGCCCGGCACGACCGGTGGTCTGTTTCGCGCGCTCCGAGGTCGGTCTGCGCGACCGCGAGTTGTCCGACGTCCCCGTTCTCACGGCCAACGAGCTGACCACGTATTTCGATCTGCCGTCCCGGCTTTCATCGGCCGCCCGGGCTGACATCGTGCGCCTGCTGGCAGGCGCAACCGGCAAGGCGCCGTTTCAGGCCGCCTGAACTCTCGGTGCAGAGCCAGCCGCAGGCGATGGCGCTGCCGGGCCGACGAAACTACGGAAATTCACGGGGGCTGTTGGTAGAATCCGGCCATGTATGCGTGACGTCTTCTTTCTGACCCTCACCCTGGCCGGGCTTTGGCTGGCGATCTCCGGTGTCTACAAGCCGGTGATTTTCATACTGGGTGGTGCCAGCCTGATCCTCGTGGTCTGGGTCGCCCTGCGCATGAAGATCGTCGGCGACGAACACAACCCGCTGGTGTTTTCCTGGCGTCTGCCGGTTTTCTGGCTGTGGGCATTGGGACAGATCATCCAGGCCAACCTGCACGTGGCCCGGCTGGTGTTCAATCCCGAAAAGATCAGTCCTCGCATTGTCAGCGTCCCGGTCCCACTCGAAAGCTCTCTGGGCAAGGTGGTCTACGGCAACACCTGCACCCTGACCCCCGGAACGGTCACGATCGGACTCGACCGGGACAAGCTGGTCGCGCACGCGCTTGATCGTCAATCGGCCGAATCCCTGCTCAGCGGACGGCTGGCCGCCAAGATTCGCTGGCTGGAAGGGTCGACGGGGGCACGGCCATGACGCTGGTGCTGGTCCTGACGACCATGGCGGTGTTCTCGACCATGGCACTGGCGCTGGCCAGGGCGCTGAAGGGACCGACCATCTACGACCGGATCGTCGCGGTCAACGTATTCGGCACCAAAACGGTGCTGGTTGTCGCGCTGATCACCCACATCACCGGCCACGCCGATCTGATCGACGTGGCACTGGTATACGCCTTGATCAACTTCATCGCCATCGTCACGGTGCTCAAGCTGGTCAAGACACGCGATCTCGGAAGCGCCACCGAGGAGGATCCGCGAGATGCCTGACCTGGCGCTCGACATCCTGTCCGGATGCCTGCTGCTGATCGGCGGGGCATTCGGCTTCATCGGCGGTCTGGGGCTGTTCCGTTTTCCGGATTTCTATACCCGGCTGCATGGCGCCGGCATCACCGACACGCTGTGCGCGATCTGCATCGCGGCCGGCCTGATCCTGCAGTCGGGCATCAGTCTGCTGACGCTGAAACTGCTGCTCATCCTGCTGTTTCTGCTGTTTACCGCACCGACTGCCACTCACGCGCTGTCCCGCGCGGCAATGATCGACGGGGTCGAACCGGAGCTGGCCGAGGACTCCGAGGCGCTGTCCGATCACCAGGGAGACCCGCCGTCATCGCCTACCTGATCGACATTCCGCTGCTGGTTTTCCTGGTCGTGGTCGCCGTGGCCGTGGTGCGCGTGCGCGACCTGTTTGCCGCTGCCATGCTGTTTGCGATTTATTCGCTGCTCTCGGCCGGTCTGTTCACGGTGCTCGACGCCGGCGACGTCGCGCTGACCGAAGCAGCCGTCGGCGCCGGGCTGAGCACGATCCTGGTACTGGCCGTTCTGACCCTGGCGAGGCGTCATGAACATCCTACCGGCGGACACAACTGGCTGGCACTGGCGGTTGTCCTGGTCACCGGTGCCATGCTCGGGTACGCGGCGATGGATCTGCCGGAATTCGGTGCCCCGGACAATCCGGCGCAGCTGCACGTCGGCGCCCACTACGTGGCCAATACCGGCCCGGACATGGGGATTCCGAACATGGTCGCGGCGGTTCTTGCCAGCTATCGCTCGATCGACACCATGGGCGAAGCCTTCGTCATATTCGCAGCGGCACTGGCGGTGTTTTCCCTGCTGTCGGTTCGGCCGCACCGGGATTTGCCGGGCGTACGTCGACGACGTCCGATCAGCCGCAGGCGCTGGCGCAAAAGCAGCACGGACCGGAAGTCTTCCTGATGAGGAACAACGGCATTCTTCGCATCCTGGCCCGATTCCTGATTCCACTCATTCTGCTGGTCGGGCTCTATATCCAGTTTCACGGCGAATACTCACCGGGCGGCGGCTTTCAGGCGGGCCTGGTCTTTTCGGCCGGCTGGATTCTTTTTGTTCTGATCTACGGCCTGGAACGCGGCCTGCGCGCGATCCCGCTGAAAGTCATGTACGCGCTCAGCGCCGCCGGCGTGTTGATCTATGCCTTGACCGGCCTGGTCGGGGTCTTGCTCGGCGGTCGGTTCCTGGAGTTCAGCGACCTGCTGACCAACCCGCAGTCAGCCCAGCAGGCCGGCATCATCATCGTCGAGTTCGGCGTGGGACTGACCGTGGCCACGGTGGCCATGCTGCTGTTCACCCTGTTCGCCCGCCGCCGGCGCCAGTGGGACGACGCGCTGAGCGACGAGGACGACCCGACGTGACCCTGCTCGGCTTCTTCAATTACTGGGTCGTGGTCGTGTTGATGATGATCGGCTTTTACTGCGTCATCGCGCGCGGCAACATGATCAAGAAAGTGATGGGCCTGAACCTGTTCCAGACCTCTGTTTTCATTCTGTTCGTCTCGGCCGGCAAAATCGTCGGCGGTTCCACCCCGATCCTGCGCGACGGGGTCGAGGTCTACTCGAACCCGCTGCCCCACGTGATCGTGCTGACCGCGATCGTGGTCGGCGTGGCGATCACGGCCGTCGGTCTGGCGCTGGCGATCCGGATTCAGGAAGCCTACGGAACCATCGAGGACGATCACCTGGGGGACCACCTTGACGACGATCAAGAAGACTGACGGGATCCGAGCCGAGTCATGACCCTGATCGAGTCGATGCCCTTCATCATGCTGGCCCCGCTGATCGGGTCGGGTTTCGTGGCGCTGCTGCCTGGCCGCTCCTGGCCCTGGGCAATCAGCACCCTGGCCTGTCTGTTCAGCGCGATCATCGCCGGCGCGGTCCTGGCCGAAACGATGGGCGGGACCACGATGTCCTATCCGTTCGGCGACTGGCCTCCGCCGATCGGCATCGAATACCGCGTGGACGCCGCCAATGCATTCGTCGCTTTTCTGGTGGCCGCCATGGCCGCCGTCACCCTGCTGTGGGCACCAAAAAGCGTGGCCCTGGAAGTCCAGGGTCGACACGGCACGTTCTACGCCCTGTTTCTGCTGGTCGTCGCCGGACTGCTCGGGATCACCCTGACCGGGGACGCCTTCAATGTCTTCGTGTTTCTCGAAATCTCCTCGCTGGCCAGCTACGCGCTGATCGCCTACGGGCGGGATCGCCGCGCCCTGCTGGCGGCATTCCGCTACCTGATCATGGGCACGGTCGGGGCAACCTTCTTCCTGATCGGCATCGCGTTTTTGTACATGGTCACCGGGACGCTGAACATGGCCGACCTGGCCGAACGGCTTCCAGCGCTGAGCGACAACAACGCGGTCCGAGCCGCGCTGGCCTTCATCGTGGTCGGCATGGGCCTGAAACTGGCCCTGCTGCCGCTCCACCTCTGGCTGCCCAACGCCTACGCCTACGCGCCCAACTTCGTCACCATCTTCCTGGCCGGTACGGCGACCAAGGTCGCGCTGTACGTGATGGTCCGGTTCGCCTTCACGGTGTTCGGACCCGACTACAGCTTTGTTGTCCTGCCGTTGTCGACGGTGCTCATGGTGCTGGCGCTGGCGGGCATGTTCGCCGGCTCCTGGGTGGCGATGTTCCAGATTCACCTGAAACGGATGCTGGCCTACTCGTCGGTGGCCCAGGTCGGCTACATGGTGCTCGGGGTTTCGCTGGCCACGGTCACCGGGCTGACGGCCGCGTTCCTGCACCTGTTCAACCACGCCCTGATCAAGACCGCCCTGTTCATGGCGGTGGGGTGCGTGATGTACCGCACCGGTTCAGCCAAACTCGATGATCTGCGTGGCCTCGGCCGACAGATGCCCTGGACGCTGACGGCTTTCGCCCTGGCCGGCCTGTCGATCATCGGCGTCCCGACCACGGTCGGCTTCATCAGCAAGTGGTACCTGGTCCTGGCTTCCATCGAGGCCGGCGCCTGGTGGCTGGTCGTCTTTCTGTTGATCACTTCGCTGATGGCCCTGTACTACATCTGGCGCGTGATCGAGACCGCCTGGTTCTCGCCACGCCCGGATGGAGCGGCCGAGGTTCGTGAGGCACCGCTGGCGCTGCTGGTGCCGACCTGGTTCGTGGTCGCGCTCAACTTCTACTTCGGGCTGGATACCCGGCTGACCGTCGGTGCAGCAAGCGCTGCGGCCGAGGCGCTGCTGGGCGGCGGGGGGAGCCTGCCATGAGCTGGCTGCCGCAGTTCAGTCCGCTGACGGTGGTCCTGATTCCGTTTGCCGGCGCCGTTGCGATTGCCTTTGCCGCCGGCAGCACGCCGTGGATTCAGCGATTGAGCTGGCTGACCTCGGGTCTGTTCCTGTTCGCGGTCTGGGGGCTGGCCGGTCCTGCTTTATCGGGCGAGGCCATCGAGCAGAGCGTCTGGGAAATCCTGCCCGGCATGACGATCGGTTTTGCCATCGAGCCCCTCGGCCTGCTGTTCGCGTTGCTGGCCTCGACCCTCTGGATTCTGGCCACGCCCTACGCCATCGGCTACATGACCCACGGCGGCTACGCCAATCTGGGACGCTTCTTCGCCTGCTATGCAATCGCCCTGGGGGCGGCGGCCGGTATTGCGTTCGCCGACAACCTGCTGACGATGTTCATCTTCTACGAGATCCTGTCGGTCTCGACCTATCCACTGGTCGCCCACGACGGTTCGGAGAAATCGAAGCGCGGCGCGCGAACCTACCTGGTCCTGCTGCTGTTGACCAGCATCTGCTTCTGGCTGCCGGCGATGATCTGGACATGGGCGGCCGCCGGCACCGTGACGTTCACGCCCGGCGGCATTCTGGCCGACCAGGTCAGCCCGGCCACCGGGGCGGCGCTGCTGGTGCTGTTCATGTTCGGCACCGGCAAGGCCGCCTTGATGCCATTCCATCGCTGGCTGCCGGCGGCAATGGTTGCGCCGACGCCGGTTTCGGCCCTGCTGCACGCCGTGGCGGTGGTCAAGGCCGGGGTATTCGTCACCCTGAAGCTGGCAATCTACATTTTCGGCCTGGACTACCTGAAAACACTGGCCACGACCGATTTCATGCTGTACGTGGCCACGTTCACCATGCTGGTCGCCTCGCTGGTGGCCATGCACCAGGACAACCTCAAGGCCCGGCTGGCCTATTCGACCGTCAGCCAGCTGTCCTACATCGTGGTCGGCGCCCTGCTGGCCAGCCCGCTGGCCGCCATCGGCGGCGGCATGCACATGCTCATGCACGGCTTCGGCAAGATCACCCTGTTCTTCTGTGCCGGTGCGATCTACCTGGCCAGCAAGAAGACGAAAATCTCCGAGATGAACGGCCTGGGGCGGAAAATGCCCGTCACCATGACCGCGTTTTTCGTCGGCGCACTATGCGTGATCGGCCTGCCGCCCACGGGGGGCCTGTGGAGCAAGTGGCACCTCGTCAGCGGCGCCTACGACAGCGGCCATGCGATCGTGCTCACCGCCTTTCTGATCAGCACCATTCTCAACATCGCCTATCTTCTGCCGCCGGTCCTGAGGGCATTTCTCAAACCGTTGCCTGCGGGCCAACAACCCGGCATCAAGGAGGCGCCCTGGCTGTGCGTGGTGCCGCTGAGCCTGACCGCGCTGGGCACCCTGGTGCTGTTCTTCCTCGCCCAGAGCGCTTTTGAAGTGATGGCCTCGATCTTTTCCGGAGGACTTTCCTGATGCTGGGGCGCTGGCTGGAACGCCTGGTCGCGCGCGGCCGCCTGCTCAGCCTGATCACGCTGGTCGTGATGGCCCTGCTGGTGCTCGCCGACATCATCATCCCTCCGGCCTACGTCCGCTTCCCCTGGGA
>JAWLFD010000131.1:0-6781 GCA_041685745.1 Wenzhouxiangella sp. | reverse complement strand
TTCTTGATCAGGCGCTGCCAGCGCGGTCGGCCGGTGAACAGTTCGCCCTCGAAACCCACGGTGCCGGCTTCCAGCGCCACCCGCTCGGTTTCCGAAATCTGCGGCACCATGCCGGCAAAGGCCTTGAGTACCGGACGGGTCAGGAATTCGCGCCGCCAGGGCAGGTGGTTCATGGGGACTGCAATCACGACAAAGGCCAGCCACGCCAGGCTCAGCAGCAGCCAGCCCGGCTGTCCGGCCACCGTGAAGGCCAGCAGGACGACGCCGACGGCGGCGGTCCAGATCGGTACGCGAACCTTGAAGTAGGCACAGGTCAGGGCGGTGGCCAGCAGGGCGGCGAAGAACAGCAGGGTGATCATGACGAACTTGCTCCTTTTTCCGCCTGGCGCCGCAGAAACGGCGTGATGGCAGACAGAAAGTGGTCGTTGGCGTCGCCGGCCACCATGTGGGCGGCATCGCTGACCTCGACCGTTTCAGCGTGCGGGGCCAGCTTGCGGAACTCGGAGATGTGCTCGGCGCCGATGAGTTCGCTCATGCCGCCGGCAATCAGCAGGGTGGGGATTTTCAGGCGCCGGCTGGCCGACTGCAGGCGCGACTGCAGGTTGGAGGATTTCTCCGCCAGCGCCAGCATGGCCGGATCCCAGTGCCAGTACCAGCGCCCGTCGCGTCCCTGTCGCAGATTGCGATTGAGACCCGTCGAGCGGGTGTTGCGGCGCCGGTGGGGCAGGAACGCCCGCACCGCTTCCTTGGCCTGGTCCAGGGTCGCAAAGCCGTCGGGGTGCTGACGCATGAACGCCAGCATGGCCGCGACGCCGCGCTCGTCCCAGCGCGGCGCGATATCGACCAGGACCATGGCGCGCAGGTCGACCTTGGGCTTTTCCGAGTGGGCCAGCAGCGCGGTCAGGCCGCCCATGGATGCGCCGATGACGATCGGCGTATTGGGCAGCGAGTCGCACACTCGTCGAAAATCTTCAACGAACTGCTCGAAATCGTACTCGCCGCTGGGCGCGCGATCGCTCTCGCCGTGACCGCGGGCGTCGTAGCTGACCGCCTGCCAGCCGGCGGCCGCCAGCTGCCAGCCGGTGGCCTCCCAGGCGTACTGGGTCTGGCCGAAACCGTGCGCCATGAGCACGCACGGGGCTCGATCGTCACCGTAGTAGCGAAGATGAAGACGGATGCCGTCATCGGTCCAGATCTGACGGCGGCGGATATCGTTGTGAAGATTGCGCACTGCTTCCATACGCTTCAGTATGGGGTTAGCCTTCATGGGAGTCAATGTCCTTCAATGGCGTAGACCGGGGCGCTTTTCAAGCCATTGCGCCGGTCGACAGACAGATCGGATACCATCTTTTCATGAGCAAAGCCGCGACTGCAAGAAAAACAACCAGCGACAGGGTCTCATTGACGCCTGAAGACTGGGAGAAGGCCGCCCTCTCCCTGATTGCCGACAAGGGCGTGGCCGCGCTGGCCGTCGAACCGCTGGCCCGGCGTCTGCAAATCACCAAGGGCAGCTTTTACTGGCACTTTCCCGGCCGCGACGAACTGCTGAGCAGCGCGCTGAAGCGCTGGGAGCAGCAGGATGCCGACCATCTCGAGCGTTCGCTGGCCGCCGATGAAAACCCGGCCGAACGGCTGGCGCGCTTCGTCTGGCGTACGACTCGTCAGACCCTGACCCACCGGGTCTACCTGGCGCTGTGTGCATTGCCCGACGACAGCCGTATCGGCCCGGTGCTCCAGCGGGTGACCGCCCGCCGCATCCAGTACCTGGCCGCGGCCTTCGAGCAGCTCGGGCAAGATTCCGAGACGGCGCAGCGGCGGGCAACCCTGGTGTACTCGGGTTACGTCGGCTACCTGCAGTTGCAGGCCCAGAAGGTGGTGCCCGAGCGCGGCGAGCCGGCTTTCGACGGCTACGTCGAACACGTCATCGAGAGCCTGATCACGCCCGCGCCCTGAGATCGGTCGGCCCGGTCAGGGGCGGTGGGGAAGGGCCAGGTAGGCGTGGCTCTGCATCTCGATCAATCGCGAGACCGTGCGTTCGAACGGCTGGGCCAGGCGCCGGCCGGAATACACCGCCTCGATCGGCACGGCGGCAGCCACGATCAGCTTCACGGCGCGGTCATAGCATTCGTCGACCAGGTGAACGAAGCGCCGGGCCGCATCGTTGTCGCTCTCGTCGAGGGCGGGTACGTCCTGGACGATCAGGGTCGAGAAACGGCAGCTCAACTCGATGTAGTCGGCGGTCGATCGGTGGCCCCTGCACAGGGTGTCGAAATCGAACCAGACGACCGAGCCCGCGCGCCGCTTTGCGGCCACTTCGCGGCCCTGCAAGCGCACCGTTCCCTCGCTGATGACCTCGCCGGTGGACAGCGTTTCGAACTCCGCGGCAAGCTCGGCCAGGCGACCTTCGTCCTGCGGATGCAACCAGGTCGGGTGGCGCGATAGCTCGCGCAGGCGATAGTCTTCGCTGGCCTCCAGGGCCTGGACGTGGCAATGGGCCTTGAGCGCTTCGATGGCCGGCACAAAGCGCGCTCTTTGCAGGCCGTCGGCATACAGTTCGTCGGGAACGGTGTTGGAGGTCGCCACCAGCGTCACGCCGCGCTCGAACAGTCCCTGCAGCAGTTCGCCGAGCAGCATGGCATCGCCGATATCGCTGACGTGGAACTCGTCGAAACACAGCACCTGCAACCGCCCGGCAATGTCTGCGGCAATGCTCTTGAGCGGATCGCGCTGACCTTCGCGCTGTTTGAGCTGGCGGTGGACGCGGTCCATGAAGCGGTGGAAGTGAATCCGCTCGACCGGCACCTCGGCAGCCTTCAGGCTGGCTGCGAGCAGGTCCATGAGCAGGGTCTTGCCGCGACCGACCTGGCCGTGCAGGTACAGGCCGGTGACGCCGTCGTGGCGCCGCCGGAGGCGCTGGATCAGGCCCTGGCGCGATGCCGTCAGGCGCTCGAACAGGTCGTCGAGGGTTTCCAGCAAGCGATGCTGGTCCGGATCGGGCTGCAGACGGCCGGCGTCGACCAGCGCCTGCCAGCGGGCCAGCGGACCGGATCGCTCGGTCTCGGTCATGCCGAACGGAGGCTCAGCCGGGCAGGCTGGACTGGACGTGGTTCTTGATCAGGCCGCGCAGATCCATCAGGCGACGATGGAAGAAATGCCCGGCGCCTTCCATGACGACCAGGTCGGGCGGTTGATCAAGGCCCTCGGCCCATTTCGATACCGCTTCGGCCGAGACCACGTCGTCCTCGTCGCCCTGAACCACCAGCCAAGGGCAGTTGGGCGGCAGCAGCTCCTCGAAGCCGTAGCGCTCCACCGGCGGGGCAATCGTGATCAACTGGCGTACGGGCAGGTCACGCGCCGCTTTCAGGGCCACGAACGCACCGAATGAAAACCCGCCCAGCCACAGGTCGGTACCAGGCCGGGTCTGCTGGACCCAGTCGACGACCGCCAGCAGGTCGTCGGTTTCGCCCTGGCCGTTGTCGTATTCGCCCTCACTGTCGCCGACGCCGCGAAAGTTGAATCGGACCGTGGCCAGACCCAGCTCGCGCAGCGAGCGCTCCATGATGGTCACGACCTTGTTGCGCAGGGTGCCGCCCTGCTGCGGGTGCGGATGGCACAGCACGATGGTGGCCGGCCGCTCGCTGCCGGGCTCTGGCACGTCGACCAGGCATTCCAGCCGGCCGGCCGGACCGGTCAGAGAGAATTCGGTCGTTTCAGTAGGAAACTGCTGTGGATCCAGCATGCTTGATCGACCCCGGCGGATATCACCTTCCTGACGTGGGCCGCCATGATAACCGAAGCGAGCGCGGTCGACTCCCGAGGGTCGTCAGTCGAGCATTCCGAGCATGTGGGACACCGAGGCCTCGATCTGCTCGTCCGTCAGGTCGCGCCGACCGCCCCGCGGCGGCATGGCGCCAATGCCGTTGATGGCGTTGGCGACCAGCTGGTCCTCGCCCTTTTCGATCCGGTCGGCCCACGCGCTGGCCACCATCTCGGGGGCGCCGGCTGCGCCGACCTCATGGCACGAGCCACAGGCGCGGTCATAGATCAGGCTTCCATCCAGCGAGCCGTCGAATGCGGCGGCAACTTCGCCGTCTCCGGAAGCGGCCTCGCGTGCGGCCATGGCGGCGGCTCGACCGGTCTCTCCGGCATACACGCCGGCCACAGGCATCAGTCGCTCCTTGCGTCCCTCGTCGCGGGCCGAGGATTCTTCCCGTTCGAGCGTGCCATGAAGGCTCATGGCCAGGAAAATGATCACGATCGCAAAAACGGCCAGACCGGCGATAACCAGACTGAAGCGTTTCAGGAAAATACGGTCGTCAGCTTCGGACACCTTGAAAATCCTCGCAGAGCGGCAAAGACCGCCAATTATATCCCAGCGCCGGGTGTCGAAACTGTCGAGGCATCACTCTCGTCAAGGCCTTGCACGGCCCGACCCAGCAGCACGCCGAGCAGGCAGCCCAGCAGCGGGCCCAGTGCCAGGGTCGCGCCGACCAGGGTCGGCTGCCGAAAGTACCAGGCCACCAGCACCAGCGCGCCGGCCGGAACCACAGCGACCGGGAATCCCGCGGATGGATGACCGGCGATCGCCGTCGCCAGCGCGCCCCCGGCGGTTGCCGCGGCCAGCCAGACCACCGCCAGCCAGGCCGGCGCCGTGGTCGCTGCCGCCGTCTCACGGGTGATGGCCCAGAGCAGGTGCTCGCCGGCGCCTGCCATGACCAGCAGGGCCAGCAGCGATTCGGCCAGGATGGTGCTCAAGGCGAGGCCGGCGGCGGCCGCGCCCAGCCAGCGCGTGAGGCTGTGCATCGGTTCAACGCTCGTGCAGATTCGAAGAGGAACTATAAGCCGAACTTCAGCGCAGGAAAAACAGCAGCAGAATCAGGCCCAGGATCACCCGGTAGACCACGAACGGCTGCATGCCGATTCGGCGGATAAAGGCCAGGAAGTAATGAATGCAGGCGTAGGTGCTGATCGCGGCCACCGCGAACCCGATCAGCAGAGGCATCGCGCCGGTCTCCACGCCGTCCCGTGTCGCATCGACAAGCCCCAGCAGACCCGCCGCGGCAATGATCGGCACCGACAGCAGAAACGAAAACCGCGCCGCGGCCTCGCGCGTCATGCCCAGAAACAGCGCGGCGGTGATCGTGATGCCCGAGCGCGAGGTGCCCGGAATCAGCGCCAGGGCCTGGGCCAGCCCGATGATGACCGCGTCGCGCACGCCCAGGCTGTATTCGTCGCGCTGGCCGCGATGGCGCCAGTCGGCCCAGCCCAGCGCCAGGCCGAAGCCGATCAGCGCCAGCGCCATGACCAGCGGGCTGCGCAGCGCCACCTCGGCCAGGTCCTTGAGCATCAGACCCAGCACGCCGGCCGGAATCGTGGCGATGACGATCAGCCAGGCCAGCCGGGAGTCCGCCGTCTGGCCGCGGCCGACCAGGGCACCCAGCCAGTCAGCGCCCATCGCCAGCAGCTCGCGCCGGAAATAGGCCACCACCGCGACCAGCGAGCCGAAGTGCAGGACGATGTCGAAATCCAGGCCCTGGTAGGTCTGCCCGGTAAACAGCGAGTACAGCACGAGATGGGCCTGGCTGGATACCGGCAGGAATTCGGTCAGGCCCTGGACCAGGGCAATCAGGGCGGCTTGGAGGGTATCCATGGGCGGCAAGTCTAGCCGATCCGCAGGGCTCGGCAGAGCAGGGGCTATGGACTATACTTTCGAACAGCGCTGAAGACACCAAAGCGGCTCGCTCTTCACGACCTTTCAACTGACGCGACGAGGCCCCAGTCATGCACAAGCTGATCGACCATCCCTGCGTGCAGCACAAGCTGGCCATCATTCGCGATGTTGAAACCGGGCACAAGCGCTTCCGGGAACTGGCCACCGAGATCACCGAGTTCCTCTGTTACGAGGCGCTCAAGAACATCCCGACAAAAGAAGTCACGGTCAAAACCCCCGTCGGTGAAGCGCAGGCCAGGAAGATTGCGACCGATATCGTGGTCGTGCCGATCCTCAGGGCCGGCGTGGGCATGCTCGACGGCATTCTCGAACTGGTGCCGACGGCCCGGGTCGGCTTCGTCGGGCTCTTTCGCGACGAGAAAACCAAGCAGCCGATGACCTACTACGAGCGCTTCCCGCCGCAGATCAAGGGCGGGACCTGCTTCGTGATCGATCCGATGGTGGCGACCGGTGGGTCGACGGTCGCAGCCCTCGACCTGCTCAAGGAAAACGGGGCCGACAATATCGTTGTCATCTGCATCGTGACTTGCCCAGAAGGACTGGCGCGCGTCAACGAAGCTCATCCAGACGTACCCGTCTACACCGCCGCCATCGACGAACGACTCGATGAGCGAAAATACATCGTGCCCGGCCTGGGGGATGCCGGCGATCGCCTGTTCGGCACGCCGCACTGAGGCTCGGGCCGTGAAACGTGTCCGCCCGGGCCAGCCCCAGGTCAGATCGGGCCACCGGTATGGATTGGCCTCCCAGGCTCCTGTATAATCCAGCGTCTTCTGGGCGCCCGTAGCTCAGCTGGATAGAGTACTGCCCTCCGAAGGCAGGGGTCACAGGTTCGAATCCTGTCGGGCGCGCCATTTATCTTCTAATCTTCAGTTAGTTACACACCTCCTTGCTGCATGTCCGCCGCACAATTGTGGCTGTCCGACGTCTGTCCCAGAGCTTGGATCGTCTTCAGCGGCGCTCGGGTCAGACCCGCAGCGACCCGATCCAGAACAGGCGCTGAAAAAGCCCTGGAACAGAATTGGGACGTAAATGGGCGATTCACTATGG
>JAWLFD010000130.1:0-6789 GCA_041685745.1 Wenzhouxiangella sp. | reverse complement strand
GCCGGGTCCCGGACCGCCCGCACGGGGTCGAAACCACCCGGCGGATCGACGTATTCACCGCTGTCGAAGTCGACAACCCGGCGCTGGATCCGCTCGAAGGCCCGGGCAACGTCCATGCCCTCCTCATAAAGGCCGGCCGCCTGCAGCACGTTGAGCTGCCGGAAAGTCTCGCGGTTTTCGGCCTGGAACGGGCGCAAGGTCACGGCCGCGGTCGAAACGATCACCGCGCAGACCAGGCACACCAGCGTGGCGATGCGCAATACGTTGCCAACGCTGTTCTTATCCCTCACCGGGCACCTCCTGCAGTCGTCGTCTGCGCCGGGCGATATTGGCCTTGATGACCAGGTAGTCGATCAGCGGCGCGCACAGGTTTCCGAACAGGATCGCCAGCATGACCCCTTCCGGAAAGGCCGGGTTGATCACGCGGATCAGTACGACCATGAACCCGATCAGGATACCAAACGCCCACTTCCCGGCATCGGTCATCGACGCCGAGACCGGGTCGGTGGCCATGTAGACCAGGCCGAAGGCGAAGCCGCCCAGGGTCAGGTGCCAGTACCAGGGCATGGCGAACATCGGGTTGGTCTCGCTGCCGGCCCAATTGAGCAGCGTGGCCGTACCGATCATGCCGAGCAGCATGCTCAGCATGATGCGCCAGGAAGCGATCTTGGTGGTCAGCAGGATCAGGGCGCCGAAGGCGATCACCAGGGTCGAGGTCTCGCCGATCGAGCCCTGAATACCGCCCAGCGCGGTCTGCATCCAGGTCAGATCCACTTCCGGGTTGAGCGAGGCGTTGGCGCCCAGGCCGGCGCTGTAGTCCAGATCGCCGAGGGCGGCCATGGACAGCGGCGTTGCCCCGGAGAAACCGTCGACGGCCGTCCAGACCGAATCACCGGTCAGGCTGGCCGGGTAGGCAAAGAACAGGAAGGCGCGCCCGGTCAGGGCCGGGTTGAGAAAGTTCTTGCCGGTGCCGCCGAAGACTTCCTTGCCCAATACCACCCCGAAGCTGATGCCGAGAAAGACCATCCACAGCGGGATGGTCGGCGGCAGGATCAGGGTGAACAGGATGCCGGTGACGAAAAACCCCTCGTTGACCTCGTGGCCGCGTTTCCAGGCGAACAGACCCTCCCAGATGAAGCCGCCGACGTAGGTCACGATAAAGATCGGCACGTAGTAGACCGCGCCGTGCAGCAGGTTGGCGATCCAGCTGCCGGGATCGAACCCGGCCAGCGCGGCCACCAGGTCGGTGCGCCAGCCGGGGATCGGGCTGTAGCCGAACTCGGCGATCTGCAGGTTGGCCTGGTAGCCGACGTTGATCATGCCGAAAAACAGCGCCGGCAGCGCGGCGAACCAGACCGTCATCATCACCCGCTTCAGATCCAGCCCGTCGCGCACGTGGGCGGTGGCCCGCGTGGTGCTCGGCGGGCTGTAGAGCATGGTGTCGAACATCTCGTAGAAGACATAGAACCGGTGATACCTGCCGCCGCGCTCGAAGTGCGGGGCGATACGCCGGTCCACGAAAGCTCTCAGGCCCACTCAACCCTCCTTCTGGATCTGTTCGAGCACGTCGCGCAGGATCGGCCCGTATTCGTATTTGCCCACGCACACGTAGGCGCAAAGCGCGAGGTCTTCCTCGACCAGTTCCAGCGCGCCCAGCGATTCGGCCATCTCCAGGTCGCCCACCACCAGCGAGCGCAACAGCTGGGTCGGCAGGATATCCAGCGGCATGACCCGCTCGTACTGGCCCAGGGGAACCATGGCCCGCTCGCTGCCGTTGGTCGAGGAGGTCAGGTCCATGCGCTTGCCGGGTTTGAGTCTCGACAGGTAGATATTCATCACCGAATGGCGCTCCAGACCCGGCGACAGGTAGCCGAACAGGCGGCGGTCGCGGTCTTCGCGGATCACCGTGATCTGGTTCGACCAGCGGCTCAGCCAGGCCAGCGGACCGCGCGCATGGTGACCGCTGAACACCGAGCCGGAAATGATCCGGTTGCTGCCCTCGACCAGTTCGTCGCGGCACAGGTCTTCGACGCTTGCGCCAAGCCGTGTTTCGACCAGCCGCGGGCGCTTGACGCGCGGCCCGGCCAGTGCAATGACGCGCCGCGTGTAGCGCCTGCCGGTGGCAAACAGGTGACCGAAGGCGATGACGTCCTGGTAATCGATACTCCAGACCATCCGGCCGCGGCCGACCGGGCAGAGATAGTGGATGTGCGTGCCCGGGTTGCCGGCCGGATGCGGTCCGGCGAAGACTTCCTCGCGCACCCGCTCGCCGCTGAAGTCAGGCAGCCCCGACTGCGGCGGACGACAGACCCAGACCGGTCCTTCGGTCAATGCCTGGAGCACGCTCAGGCCCTTCTCGAACGCCGCCAGTTCCGGCTCGACGATCAGCGCCGGGTCGGGCGCCAGCGGCTGGGTATCGATCACCCGGACGAAAATCGCCGAGGGCGCCGAATCCACCGCCGGGACCTGGCCGTAGGGACGCGTGCGCAGCGCGGTCCACTCGCCGGACTCGACCAGCAGGGCCCGCACGGCGTCGGGCGTCAGACGACCCGCCGAGCCGGCCTGAAAAGCGCTGAAATCGACGTCGCCGCCATCGCCCGGCTCGATGACCACCGACTGCATGAAGCGCTTCGCGCCGCGATGGATGGCCAGGACCCGGCCGGCCGCCGGCGCGGTGTAGCGAACGCCGGGGTTCTTCTTGTCCTCGAACAGCAGCTGTCCGCGGCGCACGCGCTCGCCTTCGGTCACGTGCAGGGTCGGGCGCATGCCGGGATAATCGCCGCCCAGCACGGCCACCGACCGAACGGCCGGCCCGGCTTCGACGCGCGATTCCGGCTGCCCGGCAAGCGGCAGGTCCAGACCTTGTTGTATCCGGATCATGCTTGTTTTCTTCCTCCGGCTTTATCCGTTCGCCCGTTTTCAAGGCGGCGACAGGCAGGTTGATATGGACGGGGCGCGGCGGGCAGCCGCAACATTGACCCGGCAAAAAGCCGCCATAAGCTAGCAGCAGGATACCGTCGAAATCAAGACCGGGGTGATCGGTTTCTCCGTTCGGCTTGACCGCACCCCGGCTTGAGCGATAATGCTCGATTCGTATCGAGCCCCGGAGGTGTCGTCTGCCCTTTCATTCCCACCCGTTTCGCCTGTCGATTCTCGCATCCCTGGCCTTTCTGAGCGCTTGCGCTACGGTGACTCCCCAGCGCGAGACCGCGGCCCCCGACCCGCCGCCGCCGTCGGTGCCGTTCTATCTGCGCGCAAGCCTGGAAGAACCCTTCGATGCCGTCGACCGCGCGCTGCGTCGCGTTGGCCACGAGCCCGTCGCCGCAGTGGAACCCGCCGCTGGCGAAACGCAGGAAGTCGACCTGTTCACGCAACTGGTCGATCGTTTCGAATTCGCGCACTGTCCGCAAGGCAGCCGGGCCCTGGAATGGGCCCAATGGTTCGGTGACCGGCCGGACTACATGGAGCGCGTTCTCGACCGCGCCCAGCCCTGGATGCACGACATCGCCAGCGAGCTTGAACGCCGGCGGATGCCCGGCGAGCTGGCCCTGCTGCCGATCGTGGAAAGCGCGTACGACCCGTTTGCCTATTCGCATGGCCAGGCATCCGGCACCTGGCAGTTTCTCAGCGCGACGGCGCGCGATCTGGGCATCGAGATCAACGACTGGTATGACGGCCGGCGCGACGTCTATGCGGCCACCCGCGCCGCCCTGGATTACCTGACCTACCTCAACGGTCTCTTCGAGGACGACTGGAACCTGGCCCTGGCGGCTTACAACGGTGGCCAGGGACGGGTCGGACGCGCGATCCGGTTCAATCGCTCGCGCGATCGCTCGACCGAGTGGTCCGCCCTGCCCCTGCCCCGCGAAACCCTGGCCTATGTGCCCAAGCTGCACGGCCTGGCCTGCCTTTTCCGCGAGCCCGCACGGTTCGGCTGGAACCGGCCGGAGTGGCGCGATCAGCCGCGGATCGCCCGGGTCGAGCTGCCCGGTCCCGTCGATGTGGTCGCCGTCTCCGCGCTCGCCGACCTCGACATCGCCGAACTCGTGGCACTCAACCCCGGACTGAACCGTCACCTGACCCCGCCGACCGGGCCGCATCATCTGATCGTGCCGGTCGAAAAGGCGCAGGATGTAGTCGCCGTTCTCCCCCAGGCCAACGGCAGCAACCTGGTTCGCTACGAGGAAATCGTCGTTCGTCGCGGAGATACCCTGTCCACGCTGGCGCTGCGCCACCAGACCAGCGTTGCCGCACTGCGCGAGGCCAACGGTCTTGGCGGCGACCACCTCCGTATCGGCCAGCGCCTTCGCTTGGCGTCCAATGCTTCGGCCGGCCGGAGCGATCTGCCGTGGTCGGATGGCTATCCGGAACTGGCCCGCCTGCAGGAACGCCTGCTGCCCAGACAGCGCTTCCAGCACCAGGTCCGGCCGGGAGAGAGCCTGTGGGTGATCGCGCGGCGCTACTCGGTCGGCGTCGACGACGTGCAGCGCTGGAACGGCCTTGGCTCGGGCAGCCTGATCCGTCCCGGCCAGCGCCTGGTCATCCACATGGAAACACCCGGTGGCCGCGGGGCGCCCGTCGAAGCCGCGCGCTACACCGTGCGCAGCGGGGATTCGCTGTGGGAGATCTCGCGTCGCCTGGACGTTCGGCTGGCCGATCTGATGCGCTGGAACGGGCTGGACGCAGACAGCGTGCTGCAGCCGGGGCAGGTGCTGACCGTGCGTCGAGGTGACCGTGCCTGAGCTTCGCCACCTGCTATTGCTGGCTTTGCTGCTGATCCCACCGGCAGGCGCCGAGGTGGCGCTTTCGGGCAACCTGACCCAGGGCGGACTGCTGGTCGGCACGGCGCCGCCGGGCAGCGAGGTCATGCTCGACGACCAGTCCGTACTGGTGGCTGACGACGGCCGTTTTCTGCTCGGCTTCGGCCGCGACACGCAAGGCCCGCATCGGCTATCGGTCCGCCTGCCCGACAACCGCAGCTGGGAGCAGATGCTCGAGCCCGAAGCGCGCGCTTTCGACATCCAGCGCATCGACGGGCTGCCGTCTGAAAAAGTCAGCCCGCGTCCCGAAGTCCTGGAACGAATCCGTGACGAAGCCGCCCAGGCGCGCCGGGCCCGAACGCGTCGGGATGCCCGCACGGACTGGCAGGACGGCTTTATCCGACCGCTTTCGGGTCGCATTACCGGCGTCTACGGATCGCAGCGCATTCTCAACGGCCAGCCCCGTGCACCGCACTGGGGACTGGACATCGCCGCGCCGACCGGAACGCCGGTTCGCGCCCCGGCCGGCGGCATTGTCACCCTGGTGCATCCGGACATGTACTTTTCCGGCGGAACCCTCTTTGTCGATCACGGACACGGCCTGATTTCGGCGTTCCTGCACCTGAGCGAGATCCTGGTCGAGACCGGGCAGCGCGTGGAACAGGGCGAGATCATCGCCCGGGTAGGCGCGAGCGGGCGCGCCACCGGCCCACACCTGGACTGGCGCATCAGCCTGGGGGATGTGCGCATCGACCCGGCGTTGCTGCTCGCAGACGACGAATGAGCCGGCGAGCCGGTCTGCTGATCGGAGCCGTGCTGCTCCTGAGCGCCTGCGCAGCCCCGTCCGAGCGCGAACAGACAGATGTCACCGCGTCGACCGGCCTGACCGGCCAGCTCGAGGCACTTGCCGTCCGACTGCCCGGGCGCTACGGTGCCCCGCGCCGGCTGGATCAGGACCGTCCCGGGAGCCAGATGCGCGTCAGCGTGGGCTCGGCCGGCAACGCGAGCCTGCTGCTGGAAATCAGGGAAGAACACGAAGACCGCCAGCGCGGATTCATCCTGACCCTGGCCGCCGGCGGCACCTCGCCCTTCATCCCGGGCCGCTTCGTTCCGCTCCAGGCCGACGGCACGCCTTCAGCGCACAGCTGCGCGATGCGCTTCCGCATTCGCGACGGCCTGTTGTCCGGCGAGACCGATCCCGGACAGTGCCGTTTCGGCACCGGCGAGGCGGGCGTGGGACTGCTCAAGGAAGTCGCGCTCGACGGCAACCGCATCGTCATTGCCGATCAATTGACCGGGCCGGCCGGCAGCGGCAACGACGCCCCCGACATCCTCAGACTCTTCCGGCTGGACGGTTTTCGGGGACAGGTCCGAGTGCGCACCGGGCCGGATGCCGGATGGCGTACCTCGCAGCGGGTGCAGGCGCGGGTCGGCGGAAACCCGGTCGAGCCCCTGGATGCGGCGGACATGAGCCTGGGCGTGCAGATCAGGCTGGAGTTGATCGAGGGCCAGCAGCCGGGTACGCCGCTGCTCTATCTCCAACTTGCCGACGCCCGGTCCGGGACAATCCTGGGGCAGGCCTGGGCCGATCCCCGCACCGAACGACTCGGCCTGGCCCTGGACGGGGCTCAGGTCGACCTGGAGAAACGCTGAAACCCGGTCAGGCGCCGAGACCCACCGGGGGACGATTCAGACTTTCCAACCCGTCGGGTGACCGTCGATCGGCTGGTATCCATTTTCGCGTCCCTTGGTCACGATAGCGACCGCGTTGTGCGGATGCAGGCTCTCGAAGTGGCTGATCCTCGCCCAGAAGTCGGTCACCCGGTCCTGGTCGCCCAGCGCGGTCTGAACCCGTCGGGCCGCGTCTTCGCAAAACATCAGGTTCTGACCGTTCAAGAGGGCGAACGCCTGTTCGTCCTCGCGCTTGACGGCGGCCTGGACCGGCGTTTTCAGCGCGTCTTCGATCGCGTCGATCATCTGCACGAAGGGAAATGCCTCGAAGGTCGGCGCCAGCTGCAGGCGGATGTCG
>JAWLFD010000129.1:0-6790 GCA_041685745.1 Wenzhouxiangella sp. | reverse complement strand
CACTGGCTGGGCCTGGATGTGCACGATGTCGGCGATTATCGGATCGCCGGTCAGTCGCGGCTGCTCGAGCGCAACATGGTCGTCACCGTCGAACCCGGGCTCTACATCGGCAGCGAGGACGACATTCCCGAACCCCTGCGCAACATCGGCATTCGGATCGAGGACGATGTACGTGTCACCGCCGAGGCGCCCGATGTCCTGACCCGTGCCGTACCGGCCACCATCGACGAGATCGAGCAGGCCATGCGGGCATGACCGATTACGATGTCACCCTGGCCGGCGGCGGCCTGGTCGGAGCGGCCCTCGCCGTCGGCCTGGCCCGTTCCGGCCTGCGGGTCGCCGTGATCGAAGCCACCGAGCGCAAGGCCGATCGCCAGCCAAGCTATGACGACCGCACGCTGGTCATCAACGCCGCCTCGCTCAACATCCTCGCCGGACTGGGCCTGCTGCCCGACACGCTGGCGCGCATGCCGGTGCGCGAAATCCGCATCACCCGCGCCGGCGGGTTCGGGCACCTGAAGCTGCGCGCGGCCGACCACCAGCGCGATTGGTTCGGTGCCGTCATCGTCGCCCGCGAACTCGGCAACGTGATGCTCCGGGCACTGACAGACCACGCGTCGATCACGCAGCTCTGCCCGGCCCGGCTGGAAACCTTCACCGTCGCGCCGGACCACGTGCGCGTGCGGCTGGGTGACGGGTCGCTGCTGACCACCCGCCTTCTGGTTGGCTCCGACGGCACCAATTCCATGGTCCGCCAGATCGCCGGCATTGCCTCCGAGCGCCGCGAATACGGCCAGTCGGCCATGATCTTCAACGTCCAGCCCGGGCGCGCGCCGCCCGATACCGCCTGGGAACGCTTCACCCCGCGCGGCCCGCTGGCGCTGCTGCCGCAACCGCAGGGCCGCCTGGGCGCGGTCTGGATCGACCGCAGCGAGTGCATCGACGAGGCCATGGGCTGGGACGACGAGACCCTGATGCACCGACTCACGGCGCGCTTCGGCACCGGCCTGGGCGGATTTTCGCGGCCCGGCAAGCGTGCCCGCTATCCGCTGGTGCGCGTGCGAACCGAGCGCCCGGTGGCCGAGCGGGTCGCCGTGGTCGGCAACGCCGCCAACAGCGTCCACCCGGTCTCGGCCCAGGGCTTCAATCTGGGTCTGCGCGATGTCGCGGCCATGGTCGAAATCCTGGCCCGCCATGACGACCCGGGCGCTGCCGAAGCGCTGTCAGCCTATGCCGGCGCGCGCTTCGACGACCAGCAGGCAACCGTGCGCTATACCGACACCCTGGCCCGGGCGTTCACCAACCCCTCGTTGCTCGCCCGTGCGGGCGCGGGCCTGGGTCTGGCGGCTCACGCCGCCGTTCCGGGCCTGAGCCGGCGACTGGTCCACGCGGCGATGGGCTTTCGCGACCCGGTCACCCGCCTGGCCCGCGGCCACCGCTGAACGTGGCGATCCTGGATTTCGACGTCATCGTGGTCGGCGGCGGAGTCGCCGGAGCTGCCTGCGCTTCCCTGCTGGCGCAACAACAGCGGCGCGTTGCCCTGATCGATGCGCGGCGCCCGCGTTTCGAGCCATCCGAAGGCGAGTTCGACGCCCGCGTGGTCGCCATAAGCCCGGGCTCGCAGCGGGTACTGGCGGCAGCCGGGGCGTGGCCGCTGCTGGCCGCCGAGCGACTGGCCCCTTATCGACGCATGAGCGTGCACGCCGAAGCGCTGGGCGTGACCTTCGAGGCCGCCGATCACGGCCTTCCGGAACTGGGCTGGATCGCCGAAATCCCCGCCCTGCAGAACGCGCTATGGCAGGCGCTGGACGCCCGGGAACGGGTCGAGACCTTTGCCCCGGCCGAGTGGCAACAGGCGGAGTACGGGGCAGAAAGCGTTCGCCTGACCCTGGCCGACGGCCGCATTCTGCGCGCCGCCCTGCTCGTCGCCGCCGACGGCGCCCGCAGCCGCCTGCGCTCACAGGCCGGCCTGACCACCGACGAATGGCACTACAACCAGCGCGCGCTCATCGCCCCGGTATCCACCGAGCAGGAAAACTTCGGCCTGGCCTGGCAGCGCTTCACCGAACACGGCCCGCTGGCCCTGCTGCCGCTGCCGGACGGGCGCTCTTCGATCGTCTGGTCGCAGTCGGTCAACCGCGCCGAGGCGCTGCAGTCGATGCCGGTCGATGATTTCCTCGCCGACATCAATCGTTACCAGGATTCCCCGCTCGGCTCGGTGGTCGATGTCGGTCAGCGCCACGCCTTGCCGCTGATCCGTCGGCGCGCGCGGCGCCTGTTCCGCAACCGCCTGGTGCTGCTGGGAGACGCCGCCCGTGCCGTGCACCCGCTGGCCGGCCAGGGCCTCAATCTGGGCCTGATGGATGCCGCCGCGCTGGCCGAGGTGATGGAGCCGTGGCGCGACGGTCGTCCGACGGCCGCGCTCGAGCGCTACCAGCGCTGGCGACAGAGCAACGGCAGCGTGATCGGTGGCGGGATTCATGCGATCAACGAGCTGGTTCGCGTCCCGGCGGGATTGGGCCGCCACCTGCTCGGCGCCGGGTTCGGCCTGGCCTCGCAACTGTGGCCGGCGCGCGAAGCCTTCGTCCGGCGCGCCTGCGGCATCGACAGCGACAGCCCGCGCCTGGCCCGAACCGGGCCCGCTGCATGACGCCAGCGCCAGGCGCGGTTGCGCCTAGTGGGCCATGCGGCTAATTAGCCCGCCGCCAGCGAGGCTCGTCCGCGGGCAGCGGTGGCACTGAGCGCTCCCAGGCTGCGCAATTCGCTCAGACTGGTCACACCGGCCCGGGCCTTTTCCAGACCGTCGTCGAGCAGGAAGCGGTGACCGCGCTCTGCCAGGCCGCGACGAATCTCGTGCGCGCCGACATGCTCGAGAATCATGCTGTATTCCTCGTCGCTGGGCCGCCAGACCTCGAATACGCCGATGCGACCCTTGAAACCCATGTTCTGGCAGTGTTTGCACCCGCTCGGAATCCAGACACGTTCGGGTGCTGAAAGCTCCAGCGCCTTCATCCAGCGTCGATCCTGTGCCGGCGCTTGCCCCTGCTGCCGGCAGTGGGGGCACAGCCTGCGGACCAGGCGCTGGGCCACGACCAGCTGAAGATTCGCGGCGACCTCGAAGTCATCGAGGCCGTAGTTCCTCAAAACGGTCACCGAGTCCACGGCATCCCGGCTGTGGATGGTCGCCATCGTTGCCTTTCCGCCGGAGGCGGCGTTGGCGGCGGCCCGGGCAGACGCGCTCTGGGTCAGTTCACCAATGACGAGGTAATCGGGGTCCAGGCGCAGCATGGCCTGAGCGCCCTGGGCAAAATCCCAGCCGCGCTCCGCATCGACCGACATCTGGTTGATGCCGGGGATTTCATATTCGACCGGATCTTCAAGCGTGACGACCTGGTGCTCGGTCATCGACAGCTGATGCAACAGCGAATACAGGGTCGTGGTCTTGCCGCTGCCGGTCGGGCCGGCCACCAGCAGCATGCCGCCCACGCCCTGCAGCCATCCCTGCAGGGACTGCAACTGGCGATCCTCCAGGCCCAGCCGGCCAACGTCCTGGTGCACGCGCGCCGGTGCCAGCAGGCGAATCGCGAGCTTTTCACCCGCGATGCAGGGCGCGCCGGTCACCCTGACGTCCAGGCTGAGTTCGTCGAGTGTATAGCTGAACCGTCCGTCATCGGGACCATGGCTGGCCACCGGATCAATACGGGCCAGAGCCCGGAACTGGTTGACCAGTTGAGCGCCGTCCTCATGATCGATTTCGGCCACGTCCACGATGACGCCATCGATTCGCAAGCGAACCCGATAACGGCCGGCGTGGGCGTCCAGGTGAATGTCGGTTGCCCGGGCCCCGATCGCATCCACCATGGCCGCCTCGGCCAGGGTGTTCTCGGGTTCTCGATCATTGTCCCGGGCGTCCTTGAGGGTCTGCAGCAGGCGTGCCGCCAGATTCTCCTGCAGTGCGCGTTCGCCGCCGCGGTCAACCGTTTCCTGTCCGTCTGTCATTGCGCTCTCCGGTATCCGTACGTTCCAATCATTCCCTACCCATCTCGTCAAGCCACTCTCGGGCGTTGGTCAGCGAACAGCCGTGACGAGCGATGTCTGCCCAGGGGTCTTCGATTTGCCCCAGCCTTTGGAAGATGTTGCGCACGTGGTACTTGCGGGGATCGAGGTCGCCGGCCAGGGCTTCTCTCCATCTGAGCGGCGTTGCGACGGGCGCGCCTTGCCGAGCGCGCACGGCATAAGGCGCCACCGATGTCTGTCCGTAGGCATTGCGCTGCACGTCCAGATACACCCGATCGCCGCGCTTGGCCTTGCGTTTCTCGACCGTCATCAATTCAGGATCCTGATTGGCCAGGCGACGGGTCAGTCGATCGCTGAAGTCTCGCACTGCGTCGAAATCTGCCTGCCGATCGAGCGGCACGACAAGATGCAAGCCCCTCGATCCGGTGGTCTGCACGAACACCGGCAAGCGCAATTCGTCAAGCGCTTCCTTCAGTTTGGCGGCCGCTGACTGGACTTTCGAGAAGTCGTCGTCGGCGGGATCCAGATCGAAGATCAGCCGATCCGGATGATGCGGTCGGTCGGCCCGCGAAAGCGCCAGATGGGGCGTAATGCAGGCCTGGTTGGCCAGATAGACGAGCGTGGCTGCATTGTTGGCGAGCACGTAGTCAACCTGGCCGTCTTCCTTGGCCAGTCGGGCACGTCGTATCCAGTCCGGAAAGTAATCCGGCGCATTCTTCTGGAAAAAGTCATCGGCGTCGATACCGTCTGGATAGCGGTGCATGCTCAACGGACGATCACGGTAATATTTCAGCGCGACTTCGGCGATCCGTCGGTAGTAGTCGACCAGATCGCCCTTGGTCAAGTCATCGCCGGGAAACAGCACCTTGTCGGGGTTGCTGATCTCGATATCGTGACCATTGATCCGCAGGCTTGTATCGGTCATAGGCTCTTCGCGCTTCACTCGGCAGGCTCTTCGCGCACGACCTCCCTGGGTTCCTTGTCGCGACGCAGGCCGAGAAAACGCGGATGGCGCAGCTTGCCGTCACTGGTCCACTCGGTAAAACCGAACTCCCCGACCAGCTTCGGACTCACCCAATGGACACCGTCCTCGTCGACCGCATCATCGAACGGAGAGGTCTTGCGCTCGATCGCGTCGAGCCGACGCCGGAAGCGCGCCAGGAAATCATCGTCGTAACCGGTACCCACCTTGCCGGCGTAGCGTAGCCGGCCATCTTCGAAATAGCCGACCAGCAGGGCACCGAAGCCCGTGCGCTGCCCGTGCGGCTCGGTAAAGCCCCCGATCACCAGTTCCTGTCCATTGCCGCACTTGAACTTGAGCCAGTCGGTCGAGCGGCTGTGCCGGTAGGGCGAGTCGGCACGCTTGGCGATGATGCCTTCCCAGCCTTGCTGACACGCGTATCGGTGGTAATCCTCGCCTTGCTCATTGCGATGCGTGGTGTAGCGGATCTCGCGGCCGAACTCGAAGACCTGTTTCAGCAGCACCTTGCGTCGGCGAAGAGCGAGAGCATCCAGTCGATAGCCCTCCAGGTAGGGTAGATCGAAGACGTAGAAAAAGACCTCGACATCGCTGGAAACGGCATCTTCGCGCTCGCTGATCTGCATGCGCTCCTGCAGGCGGGAGAAACTGCTGATCCCGTCGTCGAACGTCACGATCTCGCCGTCAATCACGAAATCCCTGACCGGCAGTTCAGCCAGCGCCTGCGCCAGTTCAGGATAGGTGTCGTTGAGGTTCTTGCGGTTGCGGCTCATCAAGCGGACACGATCATCATGACGGAAAGCGAGCGCTCGTTCACCGTCGAACTTGGGCTCGAAAATCCAGTCCGGATCAGAAAAGTGATGATGGGTCAGGGTCGCCAGCATCGGCGCCAGCCACTCGGGATGGTCGGTGCTCTCCAGTGCCTCGCGTTCCTTTTCTTCGAGAGCGCCGCGCCAGTCATTCATCGCCGCCCTCCTCGGCGATTTCTTCCAGCGTTCGGTCGCTCACTACGGACTCGCTTTCGGTCGAGACCGGATTTCGCCGGGCATCGGCAGACTCGTCGTCCATCTTGATCAACAACCAGCGTTGACCGTCGCCGCCATCGGTGCGATGCAGCGCATAGCCGCCGGAAATCTTTTCCCCGTGCAGTTTCACGAGCACGTGGCCATCGTCGATCGCGTCGGCCATGGCGCGTTTCCCGTCGTCCTTGTCGGTGATGTTTTCGTACGTGCCCCGATCCCAGATCAGTACCGTTCCGCCCCCATACTCGTCTTCCGGTATGACGCCCTCGAAGTCGGCATAGTCCAGGGGGTGATCCTCGGTCGGAATCGCGAGACGCTTTTCTTTCGGGTCAACGGATGGCCCCTTGGGAACCGCCCAGGACTTGAGGACACCATCAACCTCAAGACGGAAGTCGTAGTGCAGGGTCGAGGCATCGTGTTTCTGGACCACGAATAGCGGCTTGTCGGAACCGCTTCCGCGGCCGCCGCTGTCATCGCCCGAAGGTTCTCGGGTCTTTCGGAAGTCGCGCTTCTCGCGATATTTCCTGGTCGACATGGACACTAACTTTGGTGAGTCGCCAGATTTCACCTTATCAAAGGCCGTCGTGCGTCACCCTTCAATCGGCCTAATCGGCGAACATCGCCGCTCCCTTCCGGCAATGGGTGGTGCCTGGTCCACCCTCGATGACTTACTGTCCGGCGCGGCCGGATTCGCTTTCCCTTGGGGTGTCGGTCTGCCGTGCAAAGCAATGGAAATACAGGATCGGAATCAGCACCAGCGTGAGCAAGGTCG
>JAWLFD010000128.1:0-6842 GCA_041685745.1 Wenzhouxiangella sp. | reverse complement strand
CTGCTGGAGTTCTTCTACCGCGGTTTCATCCATCGGCTGGAGAAGTTCGCAAGCAAGACCCGACGCCACTGGGACGACGGGGTGGTCTACGCCGGCAAGCGGCCGGTCTCGCTGCTGATCTGGTGGCAGGGGCTGGTGATGGCCGCGCGCGTGATGACCCCCCACACCGATCTGCTGTACTTTTCCAGCAGCTTCCTGGGCGCCCTGCAGCAGCTGGGGCTGGTCCTGGCGGCGACCTGGTTCCTGTTCCGCCTGGCCACCGGCTTCGAGAACGCCTACATCGCCGAGCGTCAAAAGCGCAACATCCAGTTCGACATCACCACCGTCAGCGTGCTCGGGCGGATCGTTCGCATCGCCGTCGCGCTGACCGGCGCCCTGACCATACTGAGCATTCTCGAGATTCCCATCTCGGGCTTTCTCGCCGCCGGCGGGGTCGGCGGCATCGCCGTCGGTCTGGCCGCTCGCGATCTGCTGGCCAACTTCTTCGGCGGCTTCATGGTGTTCATGGACCGGCCGTTTTCGGTCGGCGACTGGGTGCGCTCTCCGGACCAGGAAATCGAGGGCACGGTGGAAAAGATCGGCTGGCGCATGACCACCATCCGCAAGTTCGACAAGCGGCCGATGTACGTGCCCAACGCGACCTTCACCACCATTACCGTGGAAAACCCCTCGCGCATGAGCCATCGCCGGATCTTCGAGCACGTCGGTATCCGCTACGAGGACCAGCACGCGATTCGCGCGGTGATCGACGATATCCGCACCATGATCGAGGGTCATGAAGACCTCGACTCCAGCCAGACCACCATGGTGCACTTCAACGTCTACGGTCCGCATTCGCTCGACATCATGGTCTACTGCTTCACCCGGACGACGGTGTGGACCACCTATCACGCGGTGCGCGAAGACGTGCTGCTCAGAATCGGCGAGATCATCGCCGCGCACGGCGCCGAGATCGCCTTTCCGACTCGCACGATCAAGCTCGAGCAGGCCGAGCGCATGGCGCGCGAACAGACGGAGGAGGAGCGTGTCGGTGAATCGGCCTGAACGCTTTCCCGGCCGCTGGCCGGCGGGGTCCGACCGCATCCTCGGCGCCGCCGAGGTTTCGGCCGCGCTGGACCGCCAGGCCGAGCGCCTGACTCGGTGCCTGGGCGATCGCGCAGACGTGACCCTGATGGCGCTGATGAACGGCGGACTCTACCCGACCGTGGAACTGGCCCGACGGCTGGATTTTCCGTTCAGGATGGATCATGTGCACGCCACCCGCTACCGGGGCGCCACCTTCGGCGGCGAGCTGCAATGGGGCCGCTGGCCGCAGAGCATCGGCGGCTGCGTTGTCCTGGTCGACGACATCTTCGACGAGGGGCATACCCTGCAGGCGGTGCGCCAACGGCTTCTGGACGACGGCGCCGAACAGGTGATCACCGCGGTACTGGCGCTCAAGCAGCACGATCGCGGACTGCCCCGGGACTGGATCGACGATGCCGCGCTGGCGGTGCCGGATCGCTACGTGTTCGGCTGCGGCATGGACTGGCAGGGCTACTGGCGCCAGCTCGACGACATCTGGGCCCTGCCCGGAGAGGCGCCGGAATGAGCGCCGCGCTGGGCATCATCGCCGGCACCGGGGCGCTGGACCTGTTCGAGACGGTCGAGGAACGCCCGCTGACGACCCGCTGGGGCCGTCCCTCGGCGCCGCCGGCGCGGGTCCGCCTGGGTTCGGGCGGCAGCGCCTGGATGCTGGCGCGCCATGGGCGCCCGCATCGGATTCCGCCGCATCGGGTCGATTACCGGGCCAATATTGCGGCCCTGGCCGAACTCGGCGTGACCCGGGTCGTTGCGCTCAATGCGGTCGGCTCGATCGATCCGGCGCTGGCGCCCGGCGCCCTGGTCTTGCCGGACCAGCTCATCGACTACACCTGGGGCCGCGCGCACAGCTTCAGCGACAGCGCCGAACATCCGCTCGAGCACATCGAGTTCGGCGAGCCCTTTGCCCGGTCGGTGCGCGAACTGTTGATGGCGGCCGCGGCCCGGGCCGGTATCGCCATCCATCCCGGCGGCTGCTACGGCGTTACCCAGGGGCCGCGCCTGGAGACCGCGGCCGAGATCGGTCGACTGGCCCGCGACGGCTGCACCCTGGTCGGCATGACGGCCATGCCCGAAGCCGCGCTGGCGCGCGAGGCCGGTCTGGCCTATGCCAGCCTGTGCGTGGTCGCCAACCCGGCCGCCGGGCTGGCCGCCGAATCGATCTCCGTCGACGAGATTCACGCCGTCCTGGCGGCCTCGATGAATCGGGTCGAATCTCTGCTCGGCGCGATCGGTCACGAAATCGCCGCCGGAGCGTGATTGCCTTCCAGTCGATTCGGCTTGGGTTTCTTACCCGGCCGGAGTAAGCTGGACGGCGTTTACCGAGCCTCCCCGTGATCGATGGTCATGCCTGAAACGATGACGCTTTCCGTGCTCCACGCCGGCGGCAAGGACCGCATGGTCATGCGGTCGCTGCTCAATCTGATCAGCGGTCGGGGGCAGGGGATGGACTGGCACCTGACCGAGGAGCCGGGCGGTGATATCACCATCGTCGACGTCGACAGCGCGGCCGGGGAAAAGGCCTGGAGCAGCATGGTCCAGGACCGGGGTGCGCTGGTTGCCATGACCCGGCAGGCGGGGTTCGAGGCCCCCGTGGTGCTGGCCAAGCCGCTGCGCTCGAGGGAATTTCTGGAACTGCTCGCCCGGCTGGCCGGCCAGGAGACGGTGTCGCCGGCAGGAATGAATCGTTCCGACGCGGGCTTGCGTGCTCGCAACGAGTCTGCGCCCGCCTCATCCGAAGCCCCGCCCGGCGCCGAACCCGGCGCGGAGGCGCCGGTGGTCGAGACGGGCCTGACGCTGGCCGACCACCTGCGATGCCAGACCTGGCCGGGCCCGGTGGCCCTGACCAGTCCGGGCTGGCCGGTGCTGCTGATCGATCCCTGCTCGGGGACCTGGTTTTACGACGGCTCCATCGGCGACCTCGACCCGTCCCGGTTCGGCCGGCCGATCCCGGCGTCTGCCGGCGTCGCGCTGAGCAATTCCGAACTGGTGGAAAGAATCCAGGGCCACCGCCAGCGGCCCCTGAGCGAACTGAAATGGTACGCCGGACTGGGCCAGTTTCCCGGTCGACTGCATCCGCAGTTGCGCGGCGAGCCCCAGTTCATGCTGACCCAGGTCCCGTCAGAGGCGATGAAAAACGAGTTGCTTCACCAGCTGGCGCGCATCGTCCTGCGCGGGCCCATCGATCTGGAGCGCCTGCTGGCCGAATCGGGGCAGCCGGAAGCGAACGTGTCGGCTTTTCTCAATGCCTGCTTTTGCAGCGGCAAGCTGCTGATCAACCGATCCGTGCGCGTGGCCCACTAGCGGGCCATGTGGCTGTTCAGTAGCGCAGGCGGGCAGCCCCGATGCCGGTCACGCCGCCCACGGCGGCCAGCAGTTCGGCCGACGGCATCACCCACCAGTCCTCGCCCAGCTCGATCAGTGCCTGGGCACTGCCGTTGCGGTAGCGCACGATGACCGGGGTGCGGCCGCTGCGATAGGGCCTGAGAGCGGCCGCCAGGTCGCTGTCTAGCTGGTTGGCCTGAGCGCCGGCGATCTCGATCTCCAGGCGCCGCGCGAACCGTGCCCGGGCCTCGTCGATCCCCAGGATCTCGTCGGCGACCATGCGGTATCCCCCCCGGAACTCGTCGACCTCGGCCTTGCCGACGATCACCAGGATGGCGTCGACCACCAGGCGATCGGCGACCTGGCCGAGCAGGCGCTCGAAGACCGCGACCTCGATCCGTCCGGTGCCGTCGTCGACGGCCACGAAGGCGCCCTTGCCCGGGCGCTTGCGCACGGCCATCACCATGCCGGCCAGGGTCATCTCGACCCCGCGCTGGCGTTTGCGGCCGTTGCCGCCGCCCGAATCTCCGGCATGCCTTGCCGAAAGATCGCCGAGCTGAGTGCCGAGCCGGTCCAGCGTCGTCGTGGTGAACGCCGCCAGTTCTTCGCGCAACTCGTCCAGCGGATGCCCGGACAGATACAGTCCCAGGGTTTCGCGCTCGGCCTTCAGGCGCTGCAGGTTGGTCCAGGGGCGGGCGTGGTGCGAGGTGGTCGAATGGCCCGGCGGTGGGTCGTCGGCAAGCGATCCGGCGGTGCCGAACAGGCTGGTCTGCCCGGCCTCCCGGTCGGTCTGATAACGCTCTGCCTCGGCCAGGACGTCGGGAAGTGACTGCATCAGCGCGGCCCGGTTGGGCTCGATGCTGTCGCCGGCGCCGGCCCGGATCAGGCTTTCCAGGGTGCGCCGGTTCAGGCGCGCCAGGTCGATTTCGCGGCACAGTTCGGCCAGCGACGCGAATGACCCGCGGCGCTGGCGGATCGCGACCAGGTTTTCGATCGCGGCCTGTCCGACGCCCTTGATCGCGCCGAGCCCATAGCGGATGGCGCCCGCCTCGACCCGGAAACGGTATTCGGAGTGATTGACGTCCGGGGGCAGGATCTCCAGTCCCATGGCCCGGCAGTCCTCGATCAGGTTGGCGATCTTGTCGGTCTTGTCGAGATCGGCGGAAAGGACCGCGGCCATGAACTCGGCCGGGTAGTGCGCCTTGAGCCAGGCGGTGTGATAGGCCACCAGCGCGTAGGCGACCGAGTGCGACTTGTTGAACCCGTAGCGGGCAAAGGTCTCCATCAGGTTGAAGATGGCGTCGGCCTGGCCGGCCTCGATGTCGTTGGCCGCCGCACCGGTCACGAAGATCTCGCGCTGGCGCTCCATCTCCTCGGGCTTTTTCTTGCCCATGGCGCGCCTGAGCAGGTCGGCGGCACCGAGGCTGTAGCCGGCCAGTTCCTGGGCGATCTGCATCACCTGTTCCTGGTACAGGATGACCCCGTAGGTCGGCTTGAGGATCGGCTCGCACAACGGGTGCGGATATTTCACCGGGGCCTTGCCGTGCTTGCGGTTGATGTATTCGTCGACCATGCCGGCATCCAGCGGGCCGGGACGGTAAAGCGCGACGGCGGCGACGATGTCGTCGAAGGTGTCGGGCCTGAGCTTGCGCAGCAGTTCCTTCATCCCGGGCGACTCGAGCTGGAACACGGCCGTGGTGTGGGCCGCCTGCAGCAGCTGGAAGGCCTGCTTGTCGTCGAGCGGCAGGTCGTCGAAGTCCAGCGTCTCCTCGCCCTCGCCGGCGCGACGCTCGTTGACCGCCCTGAGCGCCCAGTCGATGATGGTCAGGTTGCGCAGGCCCAGAAAGTCGAACTTCACCAGGCCGACCGACTCGACGTCGTTCTTGTCGAACTGGGTCAGCACCGAGTGGCCGTCGGGCTCGGTGTAGAGCGGCGTGAAATCGGTCAGCGGTCCCGGGGCGATCACCAGCCCCCCGGCATGCTTGCCCGCGTTTCGGGCCAGGCCTTCGAGCGACCGGGCCAGGTCGAGGACCGAACGGGTGTCGTCTTCGTTGTCGTAGCGCTGCTTGAGCTCGGGCTCTTCCTCGAGCGCTTTTTCCAGCGTCATTTCCAGCTTGTTGGGAATGAGCTTGGCGATGGAGTCGACGAAACCGTAGTTGTAGCCCAGCACCCGACCGCAGTCGCGGACCACGGCCTTGGCCGCCATGGTGCCGTAGGTGATGATCTGCGCGACCTGGTCGCGGCCGTAGGTGCGCGCGACGTAGTCGATCACCCGGTCGCGGCCCTCGACGCAGAAGTCGATGTCGAAGTCGGGCATGGAGACCCGTTCCGGATTAAGAAAACGCTCGAAAAGAAGGTCATAACGTATTGGATCTACGTCAGTTATACCCAGGCTCCACGCCACCACCGAGCCGGCCCCGGAGCCGCGCCCCGGGCCGACCGGCACGCCGTTGTCGCGCGCCCAGGCGATGAAGTCGGCGACGATCAGGAAGTAGCCGGAAAAGCCCATGGAGGTGATGACGTCGAGTTCGCGCTCGAGGCGGCCGGTGTAGTCGGCGCGCTCGCAGTCGGGCGCCAGTCCGTGACGCGTCAGCCGACGGGTCAGGCCTTCGGCCGCCTTGTCCCGCACGAAATCCTCTTCGGTCCGGCCCTCCGGAACCGGAAAAGCGGGCAGCACGTACTCGCCCAGGGTCAGCTCGAGATTGCAGCGCATGGCCAGCTGGGCGGTGTTGGCCAGCGCCACCGGCAGGTCGGCAAAGGCCTCGGCCATTTGCTCCGGGCTTTTCAGGTACTGCTGGTCGACGTACTCGCGCACCCGGCGCTTGTCGTCGAGCAGCCGGCCCTGGTGGATGCAGACCCGGGCCTCGTGGGCAAAATAATCCCCGGGCTGAACAAAGCGCACGTCGTTGGAGGCGACCACCGGAACGGCGTGATCGGTCGCCAGGCGCAGGAAGCCGTTTTCCAGCGCCCGCTCGCCGTCCCGGCCGAGTCGCTCCAGGGCAATGCAGGTCCGCTCGGGAAACAGCCGCAGCCAGTCCTGCAGGCGCTGATCGGCCAGGTTGGCGCGACCGTTGACCAGTGCCTCGCCGACGCTGGATGCGCGGCCGAGCAGGACGATCAGACCGTCGCTGTGGCCGCGCAGCCAGGGGGCGAGGACCCGCGGTTGGCCGCCGCGCTCGCGGCCTTCCAGAAAGGATCGGGACAGCAGGCGGCACAGGTTGAGGTAGCCGGTCCGATCCTGCACCAGCAGCGTGACCACGCCGGTCTTGTCGCGCTGGTCGGCCTCCTGGACCCGGATGTCGGCGCCGACGATGGGCTTGATGCCGCGGGCCACGGCAGCGCGGTAGAACTTGACCAGGGCAAACAGGTTGTGCCAGTCGGTCATGGCGACCGCCGGCATCCCCAACTCGACGACCCGGTCGAGCAGCTGGTTGATT
>JAWLFD010000127.1:0-6898 GCA_041685745.1 Wenzhouxiangella sp. | reverse complement strand
GCCGACGCCTCGCACGGGACGATCATGTCGGTCAACAATTCGCTGTTCTGCAACGGCATCCTCAAGCACGGCAGCGAGGACCAGAAGCAGCGCTTCGTGCGCGCCATCGCCTCGGGCGAAGAGATCGGCGCCTACGCCCTGACCGAGCCGCAGTCGGGGTCGGATGCCTCGACGATGAAATCGCGCGCGGTGCTTTCCGAGGACGGCAGCCACTACCTGATCAACGCGCGCAAGTCCTGGATCACCTCCGGTCCCTACGCGCGCTACCTGGTGCTGTTCGCCTCCACCAACCCCGAGGCCGGGGCGAAGGGCATTACAGCGTTCATCATCGACACCGAGCAGCCCGGGTTCAGCCGCGGCAAGACCGAGCCCAAGCTCGGCATCCGCGCCTCGGCGACCTGCGAAATCGAGCTGGCCGACTATCGCTGCCCGGTCGAGCATCGCCTGGGTGAAGAAGGCCAGGGCTTCAAGATCGCCATGGGCGTGCTCGATGCCGGCCGCATCGGTATTGCCGCCCAGGCCGTGGGCATTGCCCAGGCCGCCTACGACGCTTCGCTGACCTACGCGCGCGAGCGCAAGGCCTTCGGCGCCGAAATCGGAACGTTCCAGATGATCCAGCAGAAGCTGGCCGACATGAAGACCAAGCTGGAAGCAGCCCGCCTGCTGACCCTGCACGCCGCCTGGGCCAAGCAGCAGGCGGCCAAAACCGGCGCGCGCTTCACCGTCGACGGTTCCATGGCCAAGCTGTTCGCCTCCGAGGCGGCGATGTGGATCGCCCATCAGGCAGTGCAGCTGCACGGCGGTATGGGATACAGTAAGGAGATGCCGGTCGAGCGCTATTTCCGCGACGCCAAGATCACGGAAATCTACGAAGGCACCAGCGAGATTCAGCGCATGGTCATCGCCCGCAGCGAGACGGGCTTGCGCTAGCCGGACACAGAAATACGAAGGCGGCCGCAGGAGAGGATCGGTCGCCTGACACAATAACGAGCGTTTCCAGAGTCGGGGCTGGTCATGAGTGCATCCGAAGAGTCGGTCAAGCGCGAGCGGCTTGACGCCGTGGGTCGCGAGATCATCGAGCGCGGGGGCAGCGAGGCCGAAGCCCGGTTCGCGCGCGCCTTCCTTCAGCGGGTACCGCCGGCCGAGCTGGCCGAGGCGGGCACCGAAGAACTGGCCGCCATGGTGCGCGGCATGCGCGAATTCGCCCGTCAGCGCCTGCCCGGCGCGGCGCGAATCCGGGTCTACAATCCCGAGCGCGAGCGCGACGGCTGGCAAAGCCCGCATACCGTGGTCGAGATCATCAACGACGACATGCCGTTCCTGGTCGACTCGGTCGTCCTGGCCCTGACCCGGCTCGGCATCTCGGCCCAGTTGATCATCCACCCGGTGCTCAAGATTCGTCGTGACCAGGGCGGTCACTGGCTGGAGATGTGCCCGGGCGACAGCGACGTGGCCGGCGAGTCGATGATGCACGTCCAGATCGATCGCCAGGCCTATCCCGAGACCCTCTCGGAAATCGAGCAGGGCATCGGCGACGGGCTGGCCGACGTGCGCCGGGCGGTAACCGACTGGCCGGCCATGTGCGAGCGCGCACGCGCGATCTCCAGGGATTTCGGCGGCAAGCAGGACCGGATCGGGCAGCTCACCAGCGCTGAAGCACGCGACTTCTTCACCTGGCTGGCCGACGATCATTTCACCTTTCTGGGCTACCGCGAGTACCGCATCGAGGAGCGCGACGGCGAACGGGTCCTGCGCGCATTGCCGGAAACCGGGCTGGGCATCATGCATCCGGACCATCGCTCGGCGCCGATTCGCTCGCTGCGTGAACTTTCCCGCGGCGCCGAGCGCCAGACCGCGGACAACCCGATCATCATCACCAAGACCAACGCCAAGTCCACCGTCCATCGCGGCGGTTACATGGACTACATCTCGGTGCTGGATTTCAGCGAGTCCGGCGAGGTGACCGGCGAGAAGCGCATCATCGGCCTGTTCACGTCGGGCGCCTACATTCGTCGCTGCCAGGACACCCCGCTGGTCCGGCGCAAGGTCGAGGAGGTCATGCAGGCTTCGGGTCTGAGCGCCAACAGCCACGCCGGCAAGGCCCTGGTCCACATCCTGGAATCGCTGCCGCGCGATGAACTGTTCCAGGCCAGCGCCGACGAACTGCTGGAGCTGGGCACCGGCATTCTCGATCTGCAGGAGCGCAGCCAGACGCGCCTGTTCATTCGCCGCGAGCGCTTCGGCCGTTTCTTCTCCTGCCTGGTGTTCATCCCGCGCGACCGCTTCAATACCGAAAACCGCGAAAAGATTCAGGCGATCCTCAAGCGATCGCTCAAGGGCGAGCGCCTGGACTTCACCGTCCAGGTCGGCGAGTCCAAGCTCGCCCGGGTCAACGTCATCGTTCGTCCGCGCGCCGAAGGGCCGATCGAATTCGACCTGCAGGTCATCGAGCAGCGAATCAAGCAGGCGATTCGGTCCTGGTCCGATGAACTGTCGGAGATCCTGGTTCGCGAACACGGTGAAGACCAGGGCCTGGAGCTCAGCCGCCGTTTCGGCGAGGCGTTTCCGGCCTCCTACACCGAAGAAGTCTCGCCCCACGTGGCCAGCTACGATGTCGTCCACGCGGCCAGCCTGCGCGATCTCGACGACCTGCGCATGAGCCTGTACCGCCCGCGCCAGCGCGGCGACAACCGCGGCGGCCATCGCGGCGACAACGGCCTGCGCTTCAAGCTGTTCAAGCATGGCCAGCCGATCCCGCTGAGCGAAGTGCTGCCGATGCTGGAAAACCTGGGCCTGCGGATCGTCTCCGAGCGTCCCTACCAGCTCAAGCTGGCCACCGGTCACCGCTTGTGGATCCAGGATTTCGACATGCATCCGGCCGGCGACCAGGAGATCAATCTGGCCACCGTGCGCGACAACTTCCAGGCCGCCTTCGAGCAGATCTGGCGGGGGCGATGCGAAAACGACGGCTTCAACCGGCTGATTCTTCTGGCTCAGCTGGACTGGCGCCAGGCCAGCCTCTTGCGTGCCCTGGCCAAGTACCTGCTGCAGACCGGGATTCCGTTCTCGCAGGCCTACATGGAGCAGACCCTGGCCACCTGGCCGCTGGTGGCTCGTCTGCTGGTGGAGTATTTCGAGCGCCGCCTGGACCCGGCCCGGCTCGAGGAAGGCCGGGCCCAGCGGACCACGGCCCGGCGCGAGCTGGAGACCGATTGCCGCAAGCTCGCCGATGGCTTCGATGATCCGGTTCTGGCCGAATATCTCGAAGAGGTGGTCCGCACGCGCGACGCACAGCCCGACAAGGCCACCTGGCGGGTGGTGCGCAAGACCATCCTGCGCGCGCTCGACAGCGTCTCCTCGGCCGACCAGGACCGGATCCTGCGCGCGTTCTGCGACCTGGTGCGGGCCATTCTGCGCACCGGCCACTTCCAGCACGACCGGCGCGGCGAGCCGCGCGATTATGTCGCCTTCAAGCTCGACTCGACCCGGGTGCCGGAGCTGCCGCGCCCGCGCCCGGACCGCGAAGTCTGGGTCTATTCGCCGCGCACCGAGGGCATCCACCTCAGAGGCGGCAGCGTGGCCCGGGGCGGCTTGCGCTGGTCGGATCGGCTGGCCGATTTCCGCACCGAGGTGCTCGGGCTGATGCGCGCCCAGAGCGTCAAGAACACCATGATCGTCCCGGTCGGGGCGAAGGGCGGATTCGTGGTCAAGCGGCCGCCGACCGGCGACGATCGCGATGCCCTGATGGCCGAGGTGGTGTACTGCTACCGAAGCTTCATCAACGGGCTGCTCGACATCACCGACAACCGGTCCGGCGATGAGATCAAACCGCCGCCCGACGTCGTCCGCCACGATGGCGACGACCCCTACCTGGTGGTGGCCGCCGACAAGGGCACGGCCACGTTTTCCGACATCGCCAACGCGATCTCGGCCGAGCACGGCTTCTGGCTCGGCGACGCCTTCGCCTCCGGCGGTTCCAACGGCTACGACCACAAGGCCATGGGGATCACCGCGCGCGGGGCGTGGGAGTCGGTCAAGCGCCACTTCCGCGAACTGGGAACCGACATCCAGAGCGAGCCGTTCACGGTGGTCGGCATCGGCGACATGGCCGGCGACGTGTTCGGCAACGGCATGCTGCTCTCGCGCCAGATCCGCCTGAAAGCCGCCTTCAACCACATGCACATCTTCCTCGACCCGGATCCCGACCCGGAGGCCAGCTTCGGCGAGCGCGAACGGCTGTTCAAGCTGCCGCGCTCGACCTGGGCCGACTACGACGAGGCGCTGATCTCGGCCGGCGGCGGGGTCTACTCGCGCCAGGCCAAGTCCATCCCGCTATCGCAGCCGGTGCGCGAATGGCTGGGGGTGACGGTCGAGGCCATGGCCCCGCACGAGCTGATCCGCGCGCTGCTGGCCGCCCCGGCCGACCTGCTCTGGAACGGCGGTATCGGTACCTACGTCAAGGCCGCCGGCGAGTCGCAGGCAGAGGTCGGTGATCTGGCCAACAACCTGGTGCGGGTGGATGGCCGCGACCTGCGCTGCCGGGTGGTGGGCGAGGGCGGCAACCTGGGCCTGACCCAGCGCGGGCGCATCGAGTACGCGCTGGCCGGCGGGCGGCTCAATACCGACTTCATCGACAACTCGGCCGGGGTCGACTGTTCCGACCACGAGGTCAACATCAAGATTCTTCTCGACCAGGCCGTGGTCGACGGCCGGCTGGAGTCTTCGGAGCGCAACGAGTTGCTGGCGGCCATGACCGACGAGGTGGCCTCGCTGGTGCTGCGCAGCAACTACCTTCAGACCCAGGCCATCAGCATGATGGAAAGCCTGACCAGCCATCGTCTGGGCGCCGAGGCGCACCTGATCGCCATGCTCGACCGCAAGGGCGTGTTCGATCGGGACCTGGAACACCTGCCCGACGAGGAAGAGCTGCGCGAGCGGGTCGCCCGCGGCGTCGGTCTGACCCGGCCGGAACTGGCCCTGCTGCTGTCCTACAGCAAGATCACGCTGTACCGGGACCTGCTCGACTCCAACGTACCCGAGGACCCCTACCTGTCGCGCGAGCTGGAGGACTATTTCCCCGCCCCGCTGACGCAACGCTTTTCCGACCTGATGCCCGGACATCGCCTGTGGCGCGAGATCATCGCCACCCGGGTGACCAACTCCATCGTCAACCGCATGGGGGCGCATTTCGCCACCCGGATTCGCGAGGACACCGGCGCCGATTCGGCCACCATGGCCAAGGCCTACACGGTCGCGCGCGAAGTCTTCCGGGCGCGCGATTACTGGGCCCGGATCGAGGCGCTGGACAACCAGGTGCCGGCCGCCCAGCAGACCGAGGCGGTGCTGGAAATGTGGAACCTGCTGCGCCAGGCCACCCGCCGGCTGATCGCGCTGCCCGGCGGTCGCGACATCGACATCTCGAGCAAGGTCAGCCGGTTCGCGCCGGGTCTGGCCGAGTACGAGGCCCAGTTGCCCGATCTGCTCGATGAGGAGTTGTGCACGCAGCTGGCCGAGCGGCGCGAGGCCCTTATCGCCGAGGGATTTCCGGAAGACCTCGCCGCCCGGGTCACCGCGGTTCGCTTCCTGCAGCCGGCGCTGGACATCGTCGACGAGGCTGCCGGCCAGGATCTGCCTGTCGGCCGGGTGGCGACGATCTATTTCGGCCTGATCGATCGGCTGTGCCTGAAATGGCTGCGCGCGCAGATCGAGCAGCTGCCGGTCGAGCGGCAGTGGCACGCCCACGCCCGCGGCAATCTGCGCGATACGCTGTACGGCTATCATCGCCAGCTGACCCGGCGGGTGCTGGCGGAGAAAAGCGGTGAACACGATCCGGTCGCCGCCTGGTTCGAGCAATATGGGGCCGAGACGGCGCGGGTCGCGGTGATGCTGGAGGAAATGCGCAACACTGCGGCCGGCGATTATCCGTCGCTGCAGGTGGCGCTCAACGGGATCGGCCAGTTGCTCAAGGCGACCGCGGAATGAACGCCGACCCGGCCATCGCCTTGCTCGCCAGTGATCATCCCGGCGCGCGCGAGGCGGTGGTCGAACTCGAAGACCGCTACGGCCGGGTCTCACTGGAGCGGGCCGACGTGCTGGTGGTGCTGGGCGGCGACGGGTTCATGCTGCATACCCTGCACGAACACGCCGAGCTCGATCTGCCGGTCTTCGGCATGCGCCTGGGCGAGGTCGGCTTCCTGATGAATCGCTACGCGCCGGAGGACCTGCCCGAGCGCATTGCGGCGGCTCGGCCGGTCGTGCTCAACCCGCTGCGCATGTGCTGCGAAACGGTCGACGGCGAGCGCTTCGAGGCGCTGGCGTTCAATGAGGTCTCGCTGCTGCGCCAGATCAACCAGGCCGCGCACATTCGCATCGTGGTCAACGGCCGCGAACGCCTGGAGCGGCTGGTGGCCGACGGCGTGCTGGTTGCCACCGCGGCCGGTTCGACGGCCTACAATCTCTCGGCCCACGGGCCGATCCTGCCGCTGGGCACGGAGGCGGTGGTGCTGACCCCGATCAGCCCGTTCCGGCCGCGCCGCTGGCAGGGCGCCATCCTGCCGGCCAAGGCCGAAATCGAACTGGAGGTGCTGCAGCCAAAGCGTCGCCCGGTCAGCGCCACGGCCGACTACGACGAGGTCCGCGACGTCGGCCGGGTGCGCGTATCCCTGGACCGCAACATCGGCCCCCGCCTGCTGTTCGATCCGGAACATTCGCTCGAAGAGCGGATTCTGAAGGAGCAGTTTCTGATTCCGGACGGATAAGAGGGGGGAGGCGGATCGGGGTGGAGACGGATCGGGTGGTGATGGACGCCCCGCCCCCTCCGACGGCATCGGGTTGGAGGTGGATCGGGTGGTGCCGGACGCCCCGCCCCCTCCGACGGCATCGATGTGGGTGGATACGG
>JAWLFD010000126.1:0-6961 GCA_041685745.1 Wenzhouxiangella sp. | reverse complement strand
TATGAATACTCGTTCCAGCAAAGCCCGACGCATGAGCTGACGGCTTCGGCCGGGCTCCATGTGACCGACATTCGGGCAGCGCTTGCTGCCAGCGCAACCGTTGGTGCTTCGGCGCAGGGCGCCCTGAGCTCCGATATCGGCAAGGCGACCGCGCCGCTGCCGGTGCTGGGTCTGGCCGGTTTATGGTCACTGCCCGGTGATTTCTGGCTGAACGCGAGAGGCGAATACTTCTATCTGGCGCTCGGCGACTACGAGGGCCGGATCCAGAATTACCGGGTGGCCGTGACCTGGCAGCCCCGAACCTGGCTCGGTCTGGGGCTGAGCTATGACTACTCGTCGCTGAAAGTCGATATTGATCGAACGGCATTTACCGGCAAGCTGGACTGGACGTACCGCGGGCCGATGCTCTTCTACAACGCCAGTTTTTAGCCTCGCGTCGACTTACAGATGCCGCGGTCTGATCAGGCTGCCGAAGTTGAGATAGATCGAATCCTCGCCCTCGTTGGAGCGGCCGTAGCCCAGGAAAATCGGGCCCAGCGGCGTGGACACACCCAGGTAGAGCGCGCCGGAGTAGATCAGGTCGTCGAGTTCGAAGTCGGTCCGGCGCTGCCACACGTTGCCGGCTTCCACGCTGACGCCCAGGTAGGTCGGCAGCGAAAACAGCTGGTTGACTTCACCCATGCGGCGCATCAGCAGGGTCCGGGCGAGGAACAACTGCGGCCCGGCCAGCTCGCGCTCGCCGTAGCCGGACAGGTTGCCCAGGCCGCCGAGAAAATCGACCGCCTGCAGGGAGACCTCATCGCTGCGTCCGGACACGGCCCGTACGCCGGCCAGCATCAGGTAGCGATCGATCGAAAAGGCGCGCGTGAGATCGAAGCGCAGAACCTCGGTCGTGGTCTCCGAACCCAGCGCCGGCTGGTAGAACTCCACCCGCCCATCGAGCAGCGTGCCGCGGGTCGGAAAGGTTGCATCGTCGAGGCTGTCCCTGACGATGCCCAGCGCGGCAAAGCCGTAGTCCTGGCGAACCCGCTCCGCGCCGATCCCGCCGGATCCGATTTTTCGCGACAGACGGTCCTCGCCGCGCTCGAGCCGAATGAAGGTCCGGGTGCTTGTGCTCCAGTCGTTGCCGAACTCGGCCCCGAAACGGCCCCGGCTCCAGCGTAGCCGGGCGAGTTCCGTGCGCTGATCATCGATGAACAGCGGTTGGTCGATGGCCCGCGCGCTGGCATAGGGCTGGATGTAGGCGCGGGCCTTGCGACCGAAGGGAACCCGCCAGGCGGCGGCCAGCTCGTTGAGTTCGCCCAGGGCCAGGCGCACGCGCCATTCGGCACCGGGGCGGATGTTGCTGGCCATGCGCGCCAGTGCTTCGAGCTGATAGGCGCTGCCGCCGTCGAAATCGTCACTCAGGCGCAGGCCCAGGCGCAGAAAGTTGGGGCCCCAGCTCTTGTCGACGGGTGTCACGTGGAGCACGAGCCGGCCCTGGTTGTCCTCGAGTCGGTAGATGATGCGCTCGTAGTGGCCTTCGCCGTAGAGGGCATCGATGCGGTTTTCGATGCGCTGCGGGTCGGCCGGTGCACCCAGCAATGGCCGCAAGCGGTCCTCGACCAGAAAGGCGGTGCGGCTCAGCCCCGGATTGACCGTGATCCGGTCGATTCGGCGATCCGCTTGCCACTCCGGTCGCGGCCGCGCCTCGAACGCCGCCAGCCGGCGATCACTGGCGGCGAACGTCTGCAGCTGCGCCAGGGCGGCCTCGGCTGCCGCCTCGCCCAGTGGTACCGCCTCCACCGCGCGGTCGAAATCCGCCGAGCCGATGTCTCCGAGTTCCGGCCGGATCACGACATCGTCGTCGGTCAGCAGTTCGAGCGTGCGCCGGGTCTGGCGCTCCATGAGGATGGAGATGACCTGCATGGTGACCGAGGCCGGCGAGCTCATGGCTTCTTCTTCGGCCAGGCCGGCGCCGACGTCGACCACGATCAGGCGCGTTGCGCCCATGGCCCGGGCAACGTCGATGGGGACGTTGTCGACCACGCCGCCGTCGACCAGCAGCCGGTCGCCGATGCGCAGCGGCTGAAACGCGCCGGGCACCGACATGCTGGCGCGCACGGCGTCGACCAGGTCCCCGGACGCCAGCACCACCGCATCGCCGCCGACCAGGTCCGCGGCCACCGCCCGAAACGGGATCGGCAAGTCATCGAAGCGATCGATGTCGCCGACGTGCAGCAGCAGCTCGCGCAGCAGCAGGCCCAGGTTCTGACCCTGGATCAGGCCCTGCGGAATGCGCAGACCGTCGCGGCCAATGCCGATTTCCAGCGATGAAGGAATCAGGGCGGCATCGCTCTTGCGCTGCGGGCTGAGCAGGACGCGGTCGGGTTGATCACTGAGCGCGTTGGCCCAGTCGATGCGACCGAGAATCGCCTCGATGTCATCGGCCCGGTAGCCGCTGGCATAAAGGGCGCCGACGATCGCCCCCATCGAGGTGCCGGCAATGAAGTCCACCGCAACGCCCTGTTCTTCCAGCACCTTGAGCACGCCGACGTGGGCCGCCCCGCGCGCGCCGCCGCCGCCGAGGACCAGACCGATGCGCTCTTGCTCGGCGATGACGGGCAGGGCAGGCAGGACCAGTGCGGCCAGGAGAAACGCCCGGGGGAAGATGCGGCTCATGTCGGCGGGGTTCGGAAAGCGCGTGGTGGCGAGGTCTGCCATTGTCGGCAATCGTTGAAGCGCTCACAAGTGGGTATCCCCCATGCAAGCTTGCACACTTGTTTCAGCAGTCGCGCCGGCGTCAGTCTTCCCCGTGCGCTTTCTTGAGCCGATACAGGCAGTCCAGCGCTTCGCGCGGACTCAGCTCATCCGGATCGATCTCGGCCAGCACGGCGCGCAGGGCGTCGGTCGCCGCTTCGGGCTCGACAGGCATGCTGTCAAACAGCCCCAGTTGCGGTGAAGCGGCCCTGGCGGCATCGTTTTCCAGCCGATCGAGGTGTTTGCGGGCCTGGGCGATGACCGGCTTCGGCACGCCGGCCAGTTTCGCCACCTGGATGCCGTAGGACTGGCTGGCCGGTCCTTCGCGCACCGAGTGCAGGAAGACGATGCGATCGCCGTGTTCACGGGCCTCGAGATGCACGTTGGCGATGCCCTCGTGGTCCTCGGCCAGGCGGGTCAGCTCGAAGTAGTGGGTGGCGAACAGGGTCAGGGCGCGAATGTTCAAGGCCAGTTCGGTCGCCACGGCCCAGGCCAGGGCCAGGCCGTCGAAGGTCGAGGTGCCGCGGCCGATCTCGTCCATCAGCACCAGCGATTCACTCGTTGCATTGTGCAGGATGTTGGCGGTCTCGACCATCTCGACCATGAAGGTCGACCGCCCCCGGGTCAGGTCGTCGCCGGCGCCGATGCGCGAGAAGATGCGATCGATCGGGCCGATCCGGGCCTGTCCGGCCGGGACGAAGCTGCCGGCATGGGCCAGGATCACGATGAGCGCTGCCTGGCGCATGTAGGTGGACTTGCCGCCCATGTTGGGGCCGGTGATGACCAGCATGCGCCGGTCGGGATCCAGGCGACAGTCGTTGGGCACGAAGGCCTCGTCCTGGACCCGCTCGACCACCGGGTGGCGGCCGTCGGTGATTTCAAGTCCGGGCTGGTCGTCGAGCCGCGCCCGGGCGAAGTCGAGCGTCTCGGCACGCTCGGCGAAGGCCACCAGCACGTCCAGCGTGGCCAGGCCCGAGGCCAGCCCGGCCAGGTGACGGTGATGTCCGGCCAGTTCCTCGACCAGGCTTTCGTACAGCGCCTTTTCGCGGCTCAGAGCGCGCTCGCGCGCCGAGAGCACCTTGTCCTCGAAGGCCTTCAGTTCCTCGGTGATGTAGCGCTCGGCGTTCTTTAGCGTCTGGCGGCGGCTGTACTCGGTCGGCACCTTGTCGGCCTGGGCCCTCGAGACTTCGATGTAGTAGCCGTGGACGCGGTTGTAGCCCACTTTCAGGGTGGCGATGCCGGTGCGGGCCTTTTCCTGTTCCTCGTAGCGCAGCAGGAAGTCGCCGGCGTTGCGGCTCAAGGACCTGAGCTCGTCGAGTTCCGCATCGAAGCCTTCGGCGATCACGCCGCCGTCGCGGATGACCATGGGCGGCTGCTCGACGATGGCGGTGGTCAGCAGATCGAGCAGTTCGGGGCAGGGCAGCAGGGTTTCGGTCAGGTCGCGCAGCATCGGCGCGGTGAAGCCGTCCAGGGTTTCGTGCAGGGCTGGCAGGCGGGCCAGACCCTCGCGCAGGGTGGCCAGGTCGCGCGGGCGGGCTGTTTTCAGCGCGATCCGGGTCAGAACCCGCTCCAGGTCGCCGATGCCCGATAGCTGCTCGGCCAGCCCGGGATGTGCGTGCTGATCGAGCAGGGTGGAGACCGCTTCGAGGCGGGCGTCAAGTCGGTCGTGATCGCGCAGCGGATGGGTGATCCAGCGCTTGAGCTTGCGACTGCCCATGGGGGTGGCGGTGGCGTCCATCAGGCCGACCAGGGTGTGCTCGCTGCGACCGTCGGGATGGACGTCGATCTCAAGGTGGCGGCGGGTCGACGCGTCCAGCACCAGGTGCGCGCTGGCCTGGACGGCGCGCACGCCGGTCAGGTGGGTCAGCTCGCCGGCCAGCATGTCGCGGGCGTAGTTCAGCAACGCCCCGGCCGCGGCCAGCCCCGGTCCGCGCTGCTCGACGCCGAAGCCGGACAGGTCCTGGACCTGCAGCTGCCGGCACAGCTCGCGCTCGCCGTTGTGGGCGTCGAAATGCCAGGGCGGGGTCGGGCGCAGGGCGGCGACCAGTCCGGAGACGGGCAGGGCAAAGTCCTCGGGGAACAGGATCTCGGCCGGTCGCAGGCGCTCCAGTTCCGCGCCCAGTTCCTGCCCATTGGCCGGCTCGGAAAAGCGCAGCCGTCCGCCGGCCACGTCCAGCCAGGCCAGACCGAAGCCCTTGCCGGCCGGCGCGAGGGCGGCCAGCAGGCGGTCCTGGCGGTCGTCGAGCAGGGCTTCCTCGGTCACCGTGCCCGGGGTGACGATGCGCACCACCTTGCGTTCGACCGGGCCCTTGGCCTCGTTCGGGTCGCCGATCTGTTCGCAGATGGCGATCGATTCGCCTTTCCGGATCAGCCGCGCCAGGTAGCCGTCGACGGCGTGATACGGCACCCCGGCCATGGGGATGGGCTGGCCGGCCGACTGGCCGCGCGTGGTCAGAGTGATGTCGAGCAGCCTGGCCGCGCGCCGCGCATCGTCGTAGAACAATTCGTAGAAATCGCCCATGCGGAAAAACAGCAGGATGTCCGGATAGTCGGACTTGATCCGCAGGTACTGCTGCATCAGGGGCGTGTGCTGGGGGTTGGGGTCGGCCATCTGCCTGGCGGGATGGGAAATGGGTTGCTTGACCGCGGAGGAACGCAGATTACCGCAGATTGATCACAGATGCCGCAGCATCTGGATCAGAGTCATTGTCAATAAAAACGTTTAACTCCATGATCTGATTTGTTTTTACCCATTAGGTCTGCGTTCATTCGCGTTCATCTGCGGTTTCTTCCCCCGGCACGCGCCGAGATCAGGGCATCATAAGCGCCATGACCATGAGACACGATGACGAAGCCCTGGCCATGCTCACCGCGACCGTGGCTGCCGAGCTCAAGGCCCACGGCCGGCTGTTGGCAACCGCCGAATCCTGTACCGGTGGCTGGATCGCCAAGTTGTGTACCGACCTGGCCGGCTCTTCGGCCTGGTTCGAGCGCGGCCTGGTCACCTATTCCAACGAGGCCAAGCAGGACCTGCTCGGCGTAAGTGCCTCGGACCTGTACCGCTTTGGCGCGGTCAGCGAGGAGGTGGCCGCGGCCATGGCCACCGGAGCGCTGCGATTCAGTCGGGCCGACTGCGCGCTGGCCGTGACCGGCATCGCCGGCCCGGACGGCGGGACGCCGGACAAGCCGGTGGGCACGGTCTGTTTCGGCTGGGCCATGCCCGATGAAATCGTTCAGACCGAGCGGCACCGCTTCGAAGGCGATCGCGACGCGGTCCGGCGGGCCACGGTGGCCACGGCGCTTTCCGGCCTGCTGAACCGAATGGCGCGCCGACTCTAGTCCCGTGCCGGAGCGTTCGCCGACGCGTCGGCTGTTTTTCGCCTGCTGGCCGAATGAAGTCGTCCGCGGCCGGATCATTGCCCGGCGCGGCTTGATCGAAGGACTGTCGGCGCGCCGCGTCCCGGATCACAATCTTCATCTCACGCTGCTGTTTCTGGGCGATCAGCCGACCGACCGGCTGCCGGAGATCCTGGCGACGGCCGATCGCGTCTGTGCGCCCGGTTTCGTGCTCGAGCTCGATCGCTTCGGCTGGTTTGCCGGGGCGGGGGTGGCCTGGCTGGGCGGGCCGGCGCCGGATGCGGCCCGGGCGCTGGTTGCATGGCTGGGCGAAGCGATGGCCGGGCTCGGCCTGGGTTTCCAGTCGCGCGAGTTCCATCCGCACATCACCCTGTACCGCAGGGTTGCTCGTCGGCCGGGTTTCCCCGATCCGCCCCCGCTGGACTGGCCGATCACCGAATTCGTCTTGATCGAGTCGATTCCGTCCCGGCCTTATCAGGTTTTGAGAACCTGGCCGCTTAGGGTGTGACCACGCTGCCGCCCTGGCGAGAAGGAAGATGCCGTCGATGGCGGTAGGAAAACACCGCGACCGGCCGGGGCGGGCCCGGTTGGCGACAGGCCGTATGAGATAATCGGCCCATCGCAGCCACACCGACTTGAACGAAAAGAGGAATGAACGCAGTGGACGACAATCGCAAACGGGCACTGGCCGCCGCACTCGGCCAGATCGAAAAACAGTACGGCAAGGGCGCGATCATGCGCATGGGCGACGATGCCCGAAACAAGGACGTCCCGGTGGTTTCGACCGGTTCTCTGGCGCTGGACGTGGCCCTTGGCATCGGCGGGCTGCCGCGCGGCCGGGTGATCGAGATCTACGGCCCTGAAT
>JAWLFD010000125.1:0-7028 GCA_041685745.1 Wenzhouxiangella sp. | reverse complement strand
GTATTTCGAGGCGGTCGAAGAGTACGGTGACGAATTCGATGCGCGCATGGGCGCCGAAGCAGTCTACGAGTTGCTCAAGAACATTGACCTGGCGCCCGAGCTGGCGCGCCTGCGCGAAGAGATCTCGGCGACCAATTCCGAGACCAAGATCAAGCGGCTGACCAAGCGCATCAAGCTGATGGAGGCGTTCATCGATTCCGGCAATCGTCCGGAGTACATGATCCTGACCATCCTGCCGGTGCTGCCACCGGACCTGCGTCCGCTGGTGCCGCTGGACGGCGGTCGTTTCGCGACCTCGGATCTCAACGACCTGTATCGTCGCGTGATCAACCGCAACAACCGCCTGCGCCGCCTGCTCGACCTGAGCGCGCCGGACATCATCGTGCGCAACGAAAAGCGCATGCTGCAGGAATCGGTCGATGCCCTGCTCGACAACGGTCGCCGCGGTCGCGCCATCACCGGCACCAACAAGCGCCCGCTCAAATCCCTGGCCGACATGATCAAGGGCAAGCAGGGCCGCTTCCGCCAGAACCTGCTGGGCAAGCGCGTCGACTACTCGGGCCGCTCGGTCATCGTGGTCGGCCCGACCCTGAAGCTGCACGAGTGCGGTCTGCCCAAGAAGATGGCGCTGGAGCTGTTCAAGCCGTTCATCTTCTCCAAGCTGCAGCGCCGCGGCCTGGCCATGACCATCAAGGCGGCCAAGAAGCTGGTCGAGCGCGAGGAAGGCGAGGTCTGGGACATTCTCGAAGAAGTCATTCGCGAACACCCGGTCATGCTCAACCGCGCCCCGACCCTGCACCGTCTCGGCATTCAGGCCTTCGAGCCGGTCCTGATCGAGGGCAAGGCGATCCAGCTGCATCCGCTGGTCTGCACGGCGTTCAACGCCGACTTCGACGGTGACCAGATGGCGGTGCACGTGCCGCTGAGCCTTGAAGCCCAGCTCGAAGCGCGCGCGCTGATGATGTCGTCGAACAACATTCTGTCTCCGGCCAACGGCGAGCCGATCATCGTGCCGACCCAGGACGTGGTGCTGGGTCTGTACTACATGACCCGTTCGCTGCCCGGGGCACGCGGTGAGGGCATGTTCTTTTCCAGCGTCGCCGAGGTGCACCGCGCCTACGCCAACCGCCAGATCGACCTGCAGGCGGCGGTGACGGTTCGGATTCGCGAGTCTTCGCTTGTCGACGGCGAGTTGGTCGAGACCATCCGACGCGAGCAGACCACGGTCGGTCGCGCCATGCTGTGGGACATCGTCCCGGCCGGCCTGCCGTTCGAGCTGATCAACCAGGTGCTGAAGAAAAAGCAGATTTCGCGCCTGATCGACGAGTGCTACCGCGAGCTCGGCCTGAAAAAGACCGTGGTTTTCGCCGACCAGTTGATGTATACCGGTTTTGCCTTTTCCACCCGGGCCGGTGTGTCCATCGGTCTGGACGATCTGCAGGTTCCGCCGGAGAAGAAGGAAATCCTGGAGCGAGCCGAAAAGGAAGTGCTCGACATTCAGAACCAGTATTCATCCGGCGTCGTGACCTCGGGCGAGCGCTACAACAAGGTGGTCGACATCTGGTCGCGCACGAACGAAGAGGTCGCCCGCGCCATGATGAAGCGCATCGGCAAGGAAACCCGTGTCGATATCGACGGCAACGAAGTCGAGGAAGATTCGATGAACTCGATCTTCATCATGGCCGATTCCGGTGCCCGGGGTTCGGCCGCCCAGATCCGCCAGCTGGCCGGCATGCGCGGCCTGATGGCCAAGCCGGACGGTTCGATCATCGAGACGCCGATCACGGCCAATTTCCGCGAAGGTCTCAACGTCCTGCAGTACTTCATTTCCACCCACGGCGCGCGCAAGGGCCTGGCCGACACCGCGCTCAAGACCGCCAACTCCGGGTACCTGACCCGCCGTCTCGTCGACGTGGCGCAGGACCTGGTGGTCATCGAGGAAGACTGCGGTACCGAGGAAGGCATCGAGATGCTGCCGATCGTGGAAGGCGGCGACATCGTCGAACCGCTGCGCGAGCGCATCCTCGGTCGAGTGGTCGCCCAGGACATCTACGAAAGCGACAGTGACGAGGTGCTTTGTCCACGCGGCACCCTGCTCGACGAGCAATGGGTGCTCACGCTGGAGCAGAAGGGCGTGGACCGGGTTCTGGTCCGTTCGCCTATCACCTGCCGGACCCGGCATGGGATCTGCGCCCAGTGCTACGGCCGTGACCTGGCCCGGGGCAGCCTGGTCAACCAGGGCGAGGCGGTCGGGGTGATTGCCGCTCAGTCGATCGGCGAGCCCGGTACCCAGCTGACCATGCGGACCTTCCACATCGGCGGCGCGGCTTCGCGTGCGGTTGCCATCGACCATATCGAGATCAAGTCGGGCGGCACGGTACGCTTCTACAACCTCAAGTCGGTTGAAAACGCCGACGGCAAGCTGGTGGCGGTTTCGCGCTCGGGCGAGTTGTCGATCATCGACAGCCACGGTCGTGAGCGCGAGCGCTACAAGATCCCCTACGGCGCGATTCTCAGCGTCAAGGAAGGGGATGCGGTCGAGGTCGGCCAGAACGTGGCCAACTGGGATCCGCACACCCACCCGATCGTGACCGAGGTGGCCGGCGTGGCCAGCTTCCAGGACTTCATCGGCGGCGTTACGGTCACCGAAGAGACCGACGAGATCACGGGCTTGAGCTCGGTGGTCGTCACCGATCCGAAAAAACGCGGCAGCGAAGGCAAGGACCTGCGCCCGATCATTCGCCTGATCGGCAAGGACGGCAAGGCGCTCAATATCCCGGGCACCGAGCAGCCGGCGCAGTACTATCTGCCGGCCGGGGCCGTGGTCAACGTCACCGATGGTCAGGAGATCCGGGTCGGCGATATCGTTGCGCGCATTCCGCAGGAGTCGTCCAAGACCCGCGACATCACCGGCGGTCTGCCTCGCGTGGCCGACCTTTTCGAAGCCCGCAAGCCCAAGGAAGGCGCCCTTCTGGCCGAGGCCTCGGGCGTGGTCAGTTTCGGCAAGGAGACCAAGGGCAAGCAGCGCCTGGTCATCACCGACGAAAACGGCGAGGTCCACGAGGAGCTGATTCCAAAATGGCGCCAGGTGCTGGTTTTCGAAGGCGAGCACGTGGAAAAGGGCGAAACCGTGGTCGACGGCGAGCCCAACCCGCACGATATCCTTCGTCTGCTCGGCGTGGAGCGTCTGGCCGATTACCTGGTTCAGGAAATCCAGGATGTCTACCGCCTCCAGGGGGTCAAGATCAACGACAAGCACATCGAGACGGTCATCCGCCAGATGTTGCGCAAGGTCGAAGTGCTCGACGGTGGCGATACCCGCTTCCTGCGCGGTGAACAGGTCGATGCGATCCGCGTACACGAAGAAAACGAGCGCGTCGAGGCCGACAAGCTCAGGCCGGCCCGGGCCCAGAGCGTGCTGCTCGGTATCACCAAGGCTTCGCTGGCCACCGAGTCGTTCATCTCGGCCGCCTCCTTCCAGGAAACCACCCGGGTGCTGACCGACGCCGCCGTGCGCGGTACGGTCGACAACCTGCGTGGTCTGAAGGAGAACGTCATCGTCGGACGCCTGATCCCGGCCGGTACCGGGCGGGTAGCGATGGCGCGACGCAAGTCCGAACGCCTTGAGCCTGGCGCCTATCAGGATGTCGATGCCGAACTGGCTGCCGCGCTAAGGGCTTCGGATGCCGAGCAGGCCGAAAAGGCGGGGGTCGATTCCGCCGATTGAGGGTTTGCCGTCGGCCGGCAAAGGCAAGTGCGGCGGGGCTGCGGGATTGCTCGCAGCCCCGTTGACGTCACCTCTCCGACCCAGGCAGTCGCTTGACAGGCGGGCGCTGACCCCTTAACATTCCCGTTCTTCGGCAGACCGTTCGTGCAGGTCTGTCGTTTATTTTCTAAAGGTCCGAATTTATGTCCACGATCAATCAGTTGGTTCGCAAGCCCCGGCAAGCGAAGCAGTACAAGTCGAACGTGCCCGCGCTGGAGGCCTCGCCGCAAAAGCGCGGTGTGTGTACCCGCGTCTATACCACGACGCCGAAAAAGCCCAATTCAGCGCTGCGCAAGGTCGCGCGCGTGCGCTTGACCAATGGCTACGAAGTCACCAGCTACATCGGCGGTGAAGGGCACAACCTGCAGGAGCACTCCGTGGTGCTGATCCGTGGCGGGCGTGTCAAGGATTTGCCGGGGGTGCGCTATCACACGGTCCGCGGCAGTCTGGACACCGCCGGCGTGAGCGATCGGCGCCAGGCGCGATCGAAATACGGCGCCAAGCGGCCCAAGAAATAGGAGCATCCAAGCATGTCCCGCAAGCATTCGAATTTCGAGCGCGCCATCCTGCCCGATCCCAAGTTCGGTAACGAGATGATCGCGCGCTTCATCAACATGGTCATGAAAAGCGGCAAGAAATCGGTCGCCGAGCGGATCGTTTACGGCGCCATCGACGAGATGGAACGTCGAGGGCACGCGGATCCGCTGATGTCGGTCGAGAAAGCGCTGGAAAACGTTGCCCCGGCGGTCGAGGTCAAGTCACGGCGGGTGGGCGGTGCGACCTACCAGGTGCCGGTCGAGGTGCGCCCCAAGCGCCGCCAGACCCTGGCCATGCGCTGGCTGATCGACGCGGCCCGCAAGCGCGGAGAAGTGAGCATGCCGCTGCGGCTTGCGGGTGAGTTGCTGGACGCGGTCGACGAGCGCGGTTCGGCGGTCAAGAAGCGCGAAGACACCCATCGCATGGCCGAGGCCAACAAGGCCTTTTCGCATTACCGCTGGTAATGCCCATCCAATCCAGAGGTTAGTACCGTGGCACGGAAAGTATCCATCGAGCGCTATCGGAACATCGGAATCATGGCGCACATCGACGCCGGCAAGACGACGACGACCGAGCGCATCCTGTTCTATACCGGCATCTCGCACAAGCTGGGTGAGGTGCATGACGGCAATGCCGTGATGGACTGGATGGAACAGGAGCAGGAGCGCGGCATCACGATCACTTCCGCGGCCACGACCTGCTTCTGGCAGGGTATGGACAAGGACTGGCCGGAATATCGGATCAACATCATCGACACCCCGGGCCACGTCGACTTCACCATCGAAGTCGAGCGCAGCCTGCGCGTGCTCGATGGCGCGGTCGCCGTTTTCTGCGCCGTCGGCGGGGTTGAACCGCAGTCGGAAACGGTCTGGCGCCAGGCGACGAAGTACGCCGTTCCCAGGATGTGCTTCGTTAACAAGATGGACCGCACCGGCGCCAACTACGAGCGCGTGGTCGGTCAGATCAAGTCCCGTCTCGGAGCCAACCCGATTCCGATCCAGCTGCCGATCGGCGCCGAGGAAGATTTCGAAGGCGTGATCGATCTGGTCAAGATGCGCGCCATCTACTGGGACAAGGAAAACATGGGCACCACGTATGAGGCCCGTGATATCCCGCCGGAGCTTGCCGATGATGCCGCCAGCGCCCGCGAAGTCATGGTCGAGGCGGCTGCCGAAGCGGTCGAGGACCTGATGGAAAAGTACCTCGAAGGCGGAGAGTTGACCGAAGAGGAAATCATTCGCGGACTGCGGCTGGGAACCCTCAACAATGAGCTGGTGCCCGTGCTCTGCGGCACGGCCTTCAAGAACAAGGGCGTTCAGGCCCTGCTCGACGCGATCGTCCAGTACATGCCCTCGCCGACCGAGGTCAAGGCGATCCGCGGAATCGAGGATGACGAGAGCGAAGGCGTGCGCAAGTCCAGCGACGACGAGCCGTTCGCCGCGCTGGCGTTCAAGATTGCGACCGATCCGTTCGTCGGTACGCTGACCTTCTTCCGGGTTTATTCCGGCGTGGTCAAGTCCGGTGACACCGTCCTCAACCCGGTCAAGGGCAAGAAGGAGCGAATCGGCCGAATCCTGCAGATGCACGCCAATTCGCGCGAGGAAATCAAGGAAGTCTATGCTGGCGACATCGCCGCTGCTGTCGGTCTGAAGGACGTTACCACCGGCGATACGCTGTGCGATACGAGCCATGTCATTACCCTGGAACGCATGGAGTTCCCTGAGCCCGTGATTGCGGTGGCCGTCGAGCCCAGGACCAAGAGCGACCAGGAGAAGATGGGCATCGCCCTGTCCAAGCTGGCCCAGGAAGATCCTTCCTTCCGGGTCCACACCGATGAAGAGTCCGGTCAGACCATCATCGCCGGCATGGGCGAATTGCACCTCGATATCATCGTCGACCGCATGAAGCGCGAATTCAAGGTCGAGGCCAATGTCGGCAAGCCCCAGGTAGCCTATCGCGAGACCATTCGCGCCTCGGTCGAAGCCGAAGGCAAGTTCGTTCGCCAGTCGGGCGGGCGCGGCCAGTACGGGCACGTCAAGATTCGTCTTGAGCCGATGGAAGAAGGCGGCGGCTACGAGTTCGTCGACCAGATCGTCGGCGGCGTGGTTCCCAAGGACTACATCCCCGCCGTCGGCAAGGGGATCGAGGAGCAGATGAACAACGGCGTGCTGGCCGGATTCCCGATGGTGGACGTCCGGGCGACGCTGTTCGACGGGTCCTACCATGAGGTCGATTCCAGCGAGATGGCGTTCAAGATCGCCGGCTCGATGGCGTTCAAGGACGGTGCGCTGAAGGCCAGGCCGGTTCTGCTGGAGCCGATGATGAAGGTCGAGGTGGTCAGCCCGGAAGATTACATGGGCGACGTCATGGGTGATCTCAATCGCCGCCGCGGTCTGGTGCAGGGAATGGAGGACGTCCCGGCCGGAAAGACCATCCAGGCGCACGTTCCACTGGCCGAAATGTTCGGTTATGCGACCGACCTTCGCTCCATGAGTCAGGGGCGTGCCACGTATTCGATGGAATTTCTTCATTACGCGGAAGCGCCGTCCAGCGTCGCTGAAGAAGTGATGAAGAAGTCGGCTTGAGGCCGAATCCGTTTTCTTGAGTAACAGACGAAGGAAGCAGTCATGTCCAAGGCAAAGTTTGAACGCAACAAGCCGCACGTGAACGTGGGCACGATTGGTCACGTTGACCACGGCAAGACGACGCTGACGGCGGCGCTGAC
>JAWLFD010000124.1:0-7064 GCA_041685745.1 Wenzhouxiangella sp. | reverse complement strand
TTCGCTGATCGCCTGCGGCAGCACGTTGGGCGAGAGCGCTGTGCGGCCCCAGGCCAGGTCAAGCAAAGTGTTGTGGTCCTGGAGCTCCGGCGCCCGCGCCAGCAGGACCTCCAGCAGCCGACAGGTCTGCCTGCGCAGGCTCCTGTCGCCGTCGGGTCCGCGCAGGACGCCCAGCCTGGGATCAAGCTCGAAGTCGCCGAATCGATAAATGATGCGGTTTTTCACGTCAGTCAGCGGCCGCGCGCCTTTTTTTAGTGGCTCAAATATACCGCTTGAGAAACTTTTGAACATCTTTTGAGGATTTTCGCAAGTCTCGTCGGCCCCGGCCGCCCACTCTCGATGGCAGGCAGCGCAGTGCGGCTGCCCCATCGACAACAACACTGGAGGAACCGACATGATTCAGATCGTTCACAAGCACCTGCTCAATACCCTGGCTACCGCGTTGATCGGAGCGGCCGCGATCACCGCACCCGGCGACACCCTTGCCCAGCACGATCAGGCTGGCTCGTTCGGCCTGGCCGGCGAATGCGATCACTGGCTGGACGGACGCCCGGAAAGCCGCGTCCCGCCCCAGTGTCGCGACCTGGCCGGACAGCTCAACCAGCTGCGCCAGGCAACCGGCGCCTTCTACAGCTTCGATGTCGCCAATGCCGCCGGTTGGGACACCGCCATCAGCCCGTGCGTGGAAAGCCCGATGGGCGGCATGGGCTATCACGTCGCCAACCTCGAGGAACTCGGCGACCCGGACTTTGCCGCCACCCTCTCGCTGCTGCGGCCCGAAGTGCTGCTCTACGCCCCGACCGCGGACGGGTCGATGGAGTTTCTCGGCGTTGAATACGTCGTTCCGGCTCCCTTGAGCGAAGAACCGCCCGAGATTCTCGGCCAGCCGCTGCAGTTCAACCCGACCCTGGACATCTGGGCGCTGCACGTCTGGATCGGACGCGACAATCCCGACGGCATATTCGCGCCCTTCAACCCGACCGTGAGCTGCGAGTTCGCCCCACCGCCGGCCGAATAGCACCGGTACCCGAATCCATCAGACGCTCTTTGGCCGTGCGCCCGCACGGCCATTTTCTGACCTGAATCGAACCCAGGAGAACCTGACCATGAACACGAGAATCGATCGTCTCCACCTGCTCGGCGCCCTCGTGCATGCCATTCTCGGGCTGGGACTGGGTATCTACATGGCCGCCAGCCATGATCACAGCCAGGCCGTGGCCCATGCCCATCTGATGCTGGTGGGCTTCCTGCTGTCGTTCGCCTACGCCGTGATCGGCCGCCTGTGGCTGGGCCAGAGGTCAGGCCTGCTCGGCGGCCTGCAGTTTGCCGGGCATCACCTGGGCGTGGTCGGCCTGATCGGCGGCTTGTTGCTGCTGTACGGCGGCGCTGCCTCGCCCGACCGGCTCGAGCCGATACTCGCATCAGCCTCCATTCTGGTGCTGGCTTCCCTGGTCCTGATGAGCGCCATGGTGGTCCAGGCCGGCAGGGGAGAGCGCCCCGCGCGCACTGCCGAGCTGGTGATCGAATGAGCAGCCCGCAAGATCGAGAAGACCGCTGTCGAAAACCTAAGGCGGGCTGAAGCTGTAAGGTGGTCGGGCAACACCTTTCTCGGTAACGATGCAGTCGATCAGTTCCGCCGGGGTGATGTCGAAGACCGGGTTCCAGGCAGCAAAGCCGGTCGGCACCGATTCCATGCCGGCGGCACGCCAGATCTCGACGGGATCGCGCTGCTCGATTTCGATGCCCTGCCCGCTCGCCATCGCCGGATCCACGGTCGAGGACGGTGCCACGACCATCATCTTCACCCCGTGGTGGCGCGCGAGCACGGCCAGCGCGTAGGTGCCGATCTTGTTGGCCACATCGCCGTTGGCGGCGATGCGGTCGGCCCCGGTGATCACCCAGTCCACTTTGCCGCTGGCCATGAGAGCGGCGGCGGCGCCCTCGACCAGGACCTGGAATTCCACCCCGGCCCGGGCCAGTTCCCAGGCCGTCAGGCGCGATCCCTGCAGCCACGGCCGGGTCTCGTCGGCATACACCCGCTCGATCCGGCCGGAACGCACGCCCTCGACCACGACACCGAGCGCGGTGCCGATCCCGCCGGTGGCCAGCGAGCCGGTATTGCAGTGGGTCAGCACGCCACTGCCCGGGTCGATGACGGCGCTGCCTGCTTTGGCCATGGTCCGGTTGGCCTCGATATCGGCGCGGTGAATCCGGTAAGCCTCGTCGGCCAGCAGGTCGGCATCGAGCCGGCCATGCCGCGCGGCGAGGGCGCGCATTTGCGCCACCGCCCAGGCCAGGTTGACCGCGGTCGGACGGGCCTGCTCGAGGCGCTGCATATCGGTCAGCCAGCCGCGCAGGTCGTCGCCTCGGATCCTGGCGGCAATCACGGCACCGTAGGCGGCGGTGATTCCGATCGCCGGCGCCCCGCGCACCACCAGGTCGGCGATCGCCGCGATCACGGCGTCGATCTCGTCGATCCGAATCCAGCGCTCTTCCTGCGGGAGAAGGCGCTGATCGATCAGCTCGAGGGCCTTGCCGTCGAAGCGCACCGCCTGAAAACCATCACTGCGTTCATCGAATACCATCGTCATGCCGTCATTCTAGGCGAACGCGCGCCGCGAACGCCAACGACAGCACGCCAGCGCCAAAAGCCTTATCATTAGCGCCCCCCAAGATGCTTAGTCGGAACGGCACGATGAGAATTCTGCTTTCGCTCTGCCTGTTGCTGCCGCTGCTGGCAGCGGCCCAAACCCCTGAAGAATCGACCACGGAGAATCCCACTGTGATCCTGCATACCAATTACGGCGCCATCACCCTGGAACTGTTCGAAGACCAAGCGCCGCAGTCGGTGGCCAACTTCATCCAGTACGCCCGCGACGGCCACTACGACGGCACCCTGTTTCATCGCGTGATCACGAATTTCATGATCCAGGGCGGCGGCTTCGACACCGATTTCCAGCAGAAACCGACCCGCGAGCCGATCGAGAACGAGGCCGACAACGGCCTGGCCAACGAGCGCGGCACACTGGCGATGGCCCGGACCAACGACCCGCATTCGGCGACCTCGCAGTTCTTCATCAACGTCACCGACAACGAGTTCCTCAACCACCGCAGCACGGCCTCCGGCCAGACCTGGGGATACGCCGTGTTCGGCCGGGTCGCTGACGGCATGGACGTGGTCGACGCCATCCGCGCCGTCGATACCGGACGCCGCGGCATGCACCAGGATGTCCCGGTCGAGGACGTGATCATCGAACGGGTCGAAATCCCTGAGTGAGCGCCCGGTCTACCTGATCGCCGACCTGCACCTGGAGGCCGGTCGGCCGGACACCACCCGGCTGTTCATCGATTTCCTGCGCGGCCCGGCTCGCCGGGCCCGCGCGCTCTACATCCTCGGCGACCTGTTCGAGGTCTGGATCGGCGATGACGGTGCACCGCCCCCGGCAGCCGAGGTGGCCGACCAGCTACGCGCGCTGCGCGAGTCGGGCACGGACCTGTTTTTTCTGTGCGGCAACCGCGACTTTCTGCTCGGCGACGATTACTGCCGACGTGCCGGCATGGTGCGCCTGGAAGAACCGGTGATCCTCGCCGAAGCAGCGCCGTCGACCGCCCTGCTCCACGGTGACAGCCTGTGCACCGACGATCACGCCTACCAGCGCTTTCGCGCCCGGGTACGCGACCCGGCCTGGCAGGCGCGCGCGCTGTCGCGGCCGTTGTGGTGGCGTCGTATCCTGGCCCGGGTCGCCCGCACCATCAGCCGCTGCCGCAACCGCGGCAAGCCCGACCGGATCATGGACGTCAACGCCGCAGCCGTCGCCGACAGCTTCCGCCGCCTTGGCGTGGAGCGCCTGATCCACGGCCACACGCATCGTCCCGCCATTCACCGCCTGCAAGTCGATGATCGAGCCGTCGCGCGCGTCGTGCTGGGCGACTGGCACGCCGATCGCGGCAGTCTCGTGCGCCTGGCTGCCGATGAGATCGAGCTGCTCGAAATCGAACGGGACGCGGCGGGCGACGTGATTCTGCGCCGCATCGACCGCCAGCCGGAGCCGATCGCACCGTCTGCAGCGCCGCGGCCGAGACCTGACTAGTGGGCCATGCGGATAGTTCGGTAAGAATCAGCCGCCGAGCAGCGCCTCGGCCGCCGCCCGACCGCTATGCCAGGCGCCCTCGATGCGGTTGCCCGCGCACCAGTCGCCGGCAACGACCAGGGCCCGGGATCGATCGGTCAGGCAGGCCCGGTTGATCGGTTCCGGCGCCAGCGCGTAGCGCCAGCGATGCGCGCTGATCACCGCCGGCGAGCCCTCCGCGGCCGCCGGCACCCGCTCCCGAAACGCGTCCAGCAAGGTCTGAGCCACGTCCGCGGCCGCCTCCTCCAGGTGCGCCGAACTCCACTCGGCGCCGGCGTGCGCGACCCAGGATTCGGCGCCCCGCCCGGGCTTTGAAGAGTTGCGCGCCAGCCACGATAAAGGGCCGCGGTTGTCGAACGCCGCGTCGAAATCGACCGCCAGCGAGTGCTCGAACCCCAGCATCAGCGCCCAGCACGGACTCATCGGGACCTGGGCGATGCGATCGGCCAGGTCGGACACGCCGTGCAGCAGATCCGCAGCCTGTTTCGGCGGCGCCGTCAGCACCAGGCTTGCCGCCCGGACGGGGTCTGCGCCTTCGCCGCCGCCGATGGTCCACCCGGCCGCATCGTGGCTCAGGCGCTCGGCCCGCCAGCCGAAACGGCAATCAAGCGGGGCGGCGAGATGCTTGAGCACCCCGTTCATGCCCGGCAAGGCGACCAGGCGCTCGGATGGCGCCGACTGGTCCAGTTTCGGACGCTGCCCGAACACGCGGATTCGCGGCTCCCAGGCCGCGACCAGGCCCCGGCGCTTCCACTCGTCCACGGCCTCGGCGAATTCCGCCGCGCGCGCGGTGAAATACTGCCCGCCGTGATCGAAGGCAAAACCGTCCTCGCGGCGGGTGGCGCAGCGCCCGCCGGGACCGCGCGCCTTTTCCACCACGACCACGTCCAGGCCGGCTGACTGCAATTGGACGGCGGCGGTCAGCCCGGACCAGCCGGCGCCGATCACGCAGACGTCATGGGCCATCGTCGTGTTTGCTCATGACCAGTTGTTCGGTGTCGAAACCCTGTTCGTCGGCCCGCCTGCGCAGTCGATCCAGCACGCCCGGATCGAGCGCCGGCTCGCGCGCCAGAATCCAGAGATATTTGCGGTTGTCCGACCCGACCATGGCGTGCTCGTAGTCCTCGCCCAGGGCAATGACCCGGTAATCGCCCCAGACGAGCGGCAGCCAGGACAGCCACTTCGGGGCAAAGCGCACCTCCAGCGCGGCGTTCGGGCCGTCGGGGTCGGCCTTGCGCGCGATGCCCTCGACCATCCGCCAGCGGCCGTCTTCCTGACGGCAGCGGTTGGTGACCCGGACGCGGCCGTCCTCGAGCAGCTCGTAGTGCGCGCTGGTATCCGACACGCAGCGCTTCTGGAAGCGGTTGGGCAGCAGGGCGATCTCGTACCAGCGGCCCTGGTAGCGCTCCAGGTCGAGATTGTCGACCAGTTCCAGCGGCGGACGGGCCACGGCCAGGCTGCCGAAGGCCAGCGTGACCAGGGCCAGCGGCAGGTGCATCAGCGTCTTCATGGGGCCTCCGGTCGCAGGTAGGGAAACAGCAGCACGTCGCGAATCGAGGGCGAGTCGGTCAGCAGCATCACCAGCCGGTCGATGCCGATGCCCTCCCCGGCCGCCGGCGGCATGCCGTATTCCAGGGCGCGGATGTAGTCGTGGTCGAAGTGCATGGCCTCGGCATCGCCGGCGTCGCGCGCGACGACCTGGGCGCGGAAGCGCTCGGCCTGGTCTTCCGGGTCGTTGAGTTCGGAAAAGCCGTTGGCGATCTCGCGGCCGGCCACGAACAGCTCGAAGCGGTCGGCCAGTTCCGGATCGTCGTCGTTGCGGCGCGACAGCGGCGAGACCTCGATCGGGTAGCCGGTGACGAACGTCGGCTGGATCAGCTGGTTTTCGACGCGGTGCTCGAACAATTCCATCAGCAATCGTCCCCAGCCCCAGGCCGGGTCGACGTGGATGCCGTCCTTCTGGCAGGCCGCGCGCAGCTGCTCGACGTCGCGCAGGTCGGCCTCGGCCAGGTCCGGGTAGTGCTCGGCCACCGCCTCGGCCACGCTCAGGCGCCGATACGCGCCGCCGAAATCGATCTCCTCGCCCTGGTATTCCACCCGCCCGTCCTTGAGCCCGGGCATCAGGGTCACCACCGCGTGCAGCATCTCTTCGGTCAGGCGGATCAGGTCGTTGTAGTCGGCGTAGGCCCAGTAGAACTCCAGCATGGTGAACTCGGGGTTGTGGCGGGTCGAGACCCCTTCGTTGCGGAAGTTGCGGTTGATCTCGTAGACCTTGTCCAGGCCGCCGACCACCAGGCGCTTGAGGTGCAGCTCGGGCGCAACGCGCAGGTAGAGATCGAGGTCGAGCGCATTGTGATGGGTGACGAAGGGTCTCGCCGTGGCCCCGCCGGGGATGTGGTGCATCATCGGCGTCTCGACCTCCAGAAACCCGCGCTGATCGAGGAAGTCGCGGATCGTGCGCACGATGCGGGTCCGGCGCACGAAGGTCTCGCGCACCTGCGGATTGACGATCAGGTCCACGTAGCGCTGGCGGTAGCGGGTTTCCTGGTCGCTCAGGCCGTGCCACTTTTCCGGCAGCGGACGCAGCGACTTGGCCAGCAGGCGAAGATCGTCGGCGTGCACGCTGAGCTCGCCGGTCCGGGTCCGCATCATCCGGCCCGAGACCCCGACCAGGTCGCCGATATCCCACTGCTTGAAGGCCTGGTAGACACCCTCGGGCAGGTCGTCGCGGCGCAGGTAGAGCTGAATCTTCTCGCCGGACCCGTCCTGGATGTGGACGAAGCTGGCCTTGCCCATGATGCGCCGGCTCATGATGCGCCCAGCCAGGCGGAACGTCTCGTCCAGGCGCTCGAGCGCGGCCTGATCCCAGGCGTTCTCGTCGGCGAAACGTTCCAGCAGGCCAGCGGCTTCCGCGTCGGGCTGCCAGTCGTTCGG
>JAWLFD010000123.1:0-7093 GCA_041685745.1 Wenzhouxiangella sp. | reverse complement strand
GCCATGACGATGTAGTAGCCCATCGACTCCATGGCCCGGGTCATGCCCTTGATGATGTCCTTGTGGTTTTCGATGGTGCCGGCCACGTAGCCGTAGATGATCCCCGGAATCAGGAACAAGATGAAGATCAGCGGCACGATCGAGCGCATCAGCGGCGCACCGAAAGACGTGATCGACTCGTGGAACGCCAGGCCGGGGTCCGGATCGCGCAGCGGAGATTCCGGCACCAGCACCGCGATGGTCAGCAAGGTCAGCGCGACGACGATGCCGACCACCGCCCAGACCAGGCCGCGCGATTCGTGGGCACTCAACGGTTCCATGGTCGGCATGTCGGACATGTCGCCGTCGACCGGGGTGTCCTTGATCAGGCGGGGTTCGACGACCTTGTCGGTCAGCCACCAGCCCACCGCGATCACGACCACGCTTGATGCGCCCATGAAGAACCAGTTGGCCAGCGGGTTGACGTACAGGTCTGGGTCGAGGACCTGGCCGGCCACCTCGGTGATGCCGGCCAGCATCGGGTCGATGGCCGACGGGATGAAGTTGGCTGAAAAACCTCCGGAGACCCCGGCGAACGCGGCCGCGATTCCGGCCAGCGGGTGCCGCCCGGCGGCGTAGAAGATCACCGCACCCAGCGGTATCACCACGACATATCCGGCATCGGCAGCGGTGTGCGAAACGATGGCGACCAGGATCAGCATCGGCGTGAGCAGCCGGACCGAGGTCCAGCCCAGCAGGCGCCGCAGACCGGCATTGATGAAGCCGGTGTGTTCGGCCACACCGACCCCGAGCAACGCCACCAGCACGATCCCCAGGGGCGCGAAGTTGACGAAGACCTGAACCATGTTGACCAGGAAGTTCGCCATCTGACCGCCTGAGAGCTGGTTGACGACCTGGATGACCTCGCCGGTCGAGGGATGCACTGCATCGAACTGGATCGGCGCCAGGATCGCCGACAGCACCCAGACGACGACCATGAGCAGGAAAAACAGCACCGCCGGATCCGGCAGCTTGTTGCCGACGACCTCGATGGTGCCCAGCGAGCGCTCCAGCCAGGTGCGTTTGCCGGGCAGGACCCGGTGGAGGTCGGGATTGGGAGAGGAGTTGGAGTTGTTGTTGTCTTTTTCGCTCATGCTAGGTCCCCGATAAAGTCCGGATTACTGTGCAATTTACTCGTGTCCCCAAGGCGCCGGTGGCGGATCGACCGGGCGGGACAGGTCGAACTCGGCGCGAAATCGTCGCCCCGGCCTGACCAGTTCGTAGGCAAACAAGCGACGATCGGGACGAACCTCCATCGACCAGAAGTTGCCCACCGAGACCTCCAGCCCCTGGGCCAGAAACAATGCCTTGGAGAAATCGTCGGCCGGAAAGGTCTGCCGCCATCGCGCGCCGGCATCGGTGGTATGACCGCCATACCAGGTCACCGCATCTTCGCTGCCGTCTTCGTGTCGGTGATCATGCTTCAGACTCAATCGATCATCATGCCGGGTGAGCACCCAGGTGCGCGAGCGATTATCGCCGACGTGCAGCGGAATGCGGATTTCGTTTTCACTGCACTCGCGCACGTGCATGACCACGTTCCTGTCCAGCCAGCCATCGTCGCCGGGCCGCGAGAAAGCGGTCATCTCGCCGGCGAACGCCTTTCCGCAAAGCGCCGTCAGGTCGTTCCAGAAATCCTGCTGGGCGGCGCCTGTCTGGGCCATCGCCCCGGACCCGAGCAGGCAGGCGAGAACGGCAAGTTGCCGGAGAATCCGGGTCATGGCGGCATTCCAGAGGCGAATCAACAGCGCCGAACTCTAGCACACACCAACCCGCTCAGCCAGCGCCCGGCATGCCCGGTAGCGCCGACATCAGCGACCGCGACGCGGGCCGTCCAGCGGCAGCGGCGTGACCTTCTCGCCGGACTTCGAATCACGGATCGCGCAGGTCCCGCGCCGGCGAACCTGTTCCACCCGGATGACCGAATGCATGGGCAGGTGTACCCGCTCGACGTCGGCAAATTCCTCGCGCAATCGCTCTTCGGTGGGATCGATGACAAGCGAGTCATCGGTTTCGAACACCAGATCGCTCATCTCGACGAACCCGTAGGCCATGTCGCTGCCGGTCACCTTGCGGCAAAACACCTCGTAGACCTTGTTCTGGTTATGAAAGATGACTTTGTACATCACTCGTCCCGGTAGGCAAGTTCGACAGTGCCCGGCAGCCAGCGTAACCCCACGGCGGTGACCAGGCCAAGCGCGAACCCGGCCAGGTGTGCCGACCACGCCACTCCGTGCGATGTGGGGCCGAACACGCTGTAGAGCAACTGCAGCGTGAACCACGAACCGATGACCAGGATGGCCGGGACGCGCGCAAACTGCAAATACAGGCCCAGCGGCAGCCATAGTCCCATCCGCCGGCGCGGAAACAGCCCCAGGTAGACCCCGATCACCGCGGAAACGCCCCCGCTGGCGCCGATGACCGGCAGATTCTGCATCCCGTGCAGTTGCCAGGCCGCATACAGGTTCGCCAAGCCGCCAAGGAAGAAGAACAGAAGGGCGAATCGCCAGTGGCCGACGGCTTTTTCCACGCTCACGCCGAAGGCCCAGAAATAAGCCAGGTTGCCGAGCAGGTGTAGGCCGTCCACGTGCAGCAACAGCGCCGAGAACAGGCCGGTCAGGATGGTGAGCGAGGTCCGATTGAGCGGATCGGCCAGCGCCGCGATGATGTCATCGGGGCGGAAACTCCAGAACGCGAGCCACCCCTCCGCGCCCTGCAATGCTCCGAGCAGATAAGCGGCACTGACGGCCAGCATGGAAAACGAGATCAGGGTCAGCAGCCACGGCCAGACCCAGGCCGATCTGGCGGCCGAGGCCGTGGTCCCGATCATCCTCACGGCTTGAGCAGAAAACGGTAGTCGCGGAAATCGATCACGGCCCCCTGTCGACTGATTTCGGCCAGCCGAGCGCCTTCGCCGAGGCTTTCGCCCTCCAGGCGACGCTCGCCGTTGATGAGCACAAAACGTTCGGAAACCTCGACGCTGAAGACGTGAATGCTCAGATTCAGTTCGGGCAACTCGCGCCGAACCTCCAGGGGCAGTTCCCAGATATCCAGGTAATCGGCTCGTTCCGGCGCCCAGTCGGCTTCCGCCTCCTCCGGCGGTTCGCCATCGCTACCCTCCTCCACCGCCGGCGCGGTCGACTCGACGGCCGCTCGGGCCTCCGACTGGGCCTCGATCAGTTGCTGGGCCTGCTGCGGATCGGTCACGAGACGCTCCCGCTCGCCCTCGGGCACCACCGGCAAGGGCGTAGTCACTTCGCCGGGTCGGGCCGGCGCCGGCCGGGATACCGAGGTCGCCGGCCTCTGCGACGGCGAGCGTCGATCGATCACGGTTCTTCTGCGGCGCTCGCCGACTTCGGGCTCTGCGGGCTCTTCGGGCTCTTCGGCCGCCTCCGCGGCGCCAGCGTCGCCGTCTTCCGGCCCCGGCCCGGCCACGGCCGGTGTAACGTCGGCAGGCGCCGGTTCGGCCGGCCCGGCCACCTGTGCCCGCTGGTCGGGATCGGCCGAGTCCAGCGACGCAAACCAGTACACACCCGCGGCCGCCCCCAGCATCAGCAGCAACCCCGTCCCTGCCAGCCATGGCCAGCGCCGCGGGCCGCGGGCAGTCCGCGGCTGTTCCGGATCGGACCCGGCGGTCAGGTCGGGTGGCTGACCCAGACGGCGCTGGCGTTCAGACTTTCGCAGGGCATCAAGAATATAGGACACGCGCTCAGCCGCCTCCGTTGCCATCGAGCAGTAACGACGGGCCATCCAGGTGCGGGGCCTTCAGAAAAAGGCGGGTGACCGGCCCGATCATGCCGTCGTCGCGCAGCCCGTTGCGACGCTGGAATGCCTGCACCCAGCCGGTGAAGTCCGCATCATAAGTTTCATCGACCGGCCCGGTCCAGCCCCCGGCTTCCACGCGGGTGGCCAGGTCTTTCATCTGCGCTACCTCGGGTCCCGACTGTCCGGGCCGAAGCAGGGCCCCGCTGTCTGGCCAGACCGCGTAGAAATCCCCGAGCCACCAGCGGTCGAGTTGGCGAGCCGGTACCCGCAGTTCCTGGCCCTGGTGACGCAGCAGGAGTTGTTCGCCCGCCATGCCGACCAGCAGCACCTGCCGCTCCTCCCCATTCGGTTGCGCCGGCAAGCGCACAATGACCGGCAGTCCGATCTGGCGAACATAGGCCCAGTTTCCGCGCAGGGGAACGCAGCCTACATTCCCGACCACGGGCTCGGACGAGGCGCAGGCCTCGGCCACCCCGGCGCGATCCAGCGTCGGCCAGGCTGCGGCCATCTCGGTCGCGGCCGACTCCGGTGAACTGCCGACCAGCGCGATCCGCCAGGCGGGCTGCGGCACGGCCGCGCTTTCGTTGGCCGGCGCCAGCGTGAGCGTCCAGCCCAGCCAGGCCCCGCCGGCCAGGACCGCGATTACCGCGGCCGAAGCAATCGCCCCCCGCAGCCAGCCGGTGCCCGATTCGGTTCTATCGTCGCCTGAAATCTCGCGCGCGGCCGAGCGGACCAGGCCGGCGTCGATTCGTTCGTGTTCTCCGGCAAATCCGGCCAGCAGCGCGCGGTCGGCGATGATGTTGATCAGCCTGGGCACCCCGCCCGAAGCCTCGTAGAGGGCGCGCAGGGCCTTGTCGCTGAACGGGCAGCGCGGCGCGCCGGCCACGCTCAAACGGTGGCGGACGTAGGCAGCCGTCTCGTCGCGGTTGAGGGGGTCGAGGTGGTAGCGCGCGGTAATCCGCTGGGCAAGCTGACGCAACTCGGGGCGCGCCAGCAGTTCGCGCAATTCCGGTTGCCCGAGCAGGAGAATCTGCAGCAACTTGTCGGTGGCCGTCTCCAGATTGGTCAGCAGACGGATTTGCTCGAGCCCCTCTCGACTCATGTTCTGGGCCTCGTCGACGATCAGCACCACGCGCTCGCCCGCGCCATGGCGTTCGAGCAGATATCGATACAGCCTGTCGAGCAGCTGCTGCATGCTTTCGCCGGCCTCGGACACGTCGATGCCAAGCTCGCTGCAGATCGCCCGGAGCAGTTCCGGCGGACTGAGCATGGGGTTGAGGATCAGCGCAACGCGGGTGTTTTCGGGCACTTTTTCCAGCACCAGGCGGCACAGCGTGGTCTTGCCCGTGCCGACCTCGCCGGTCAACTGGACGAATCCGCCGCTGCCGCCGGTGCCCACCCCGTAGAGCAGATGCGCCAGCGCGTCCTGGTGACGACGACTCAGGAACACGAAGCGCGGGTTCGGGGTGATCGCGAAAGGCCGCTCGCTCAGCCCGTAGAAATGTTCGTACATGATCAGTCAGACAGCGCCAGCAACGATGCGTTGCCGCCCACGGCGGCGGTATTGACCGTGCGCGTGCGCTCGGTGGTGAACCGGAACAGGTACTGGGGTCCGCCGGCCTTGGGGCCGGTCCCGGACAGGCCTTCACCGCCGAACGGCTGCACCCCGACCACGGCACCGGTCATGTTGCGGTTGACGTAGGCGTTGCCGACCTTCACCCGCCCGGCCACGTACTGCTGCACCCGATCGATTCGGCTGTGAACTCCCAGCGTGAGACCGTAACCGGTTGCATTGATCTGATCGATGATCCGGTCGAGATCTCTCGCCCGGTAGCGCAGCACGTGCAGCACCGGTCCAAAGATTTCGCCGTCGAGCTGATCGAGTGCGGAAATTTCGTAGGCACTGGGCGCAAACCAGTAACCCTCGGGCAATTCTTCCGGGAGCGGCGCCCGGGCAATGAGCCGGGCCTGCTCGTCCATCCTCCGGCAATGGCTGCGCAGCATCTCCAGCTGGGCTGAATCGATCACCGGTCCCACGTCCGTGCTCAGCAGGCCCGGAGGCCCGACCCGGATTTCGCGCATGGCCCCGGAAAGCATGGTCAGCACGCGATCGGCGATATCGGTCTGAAGGCACAGGATGCGCAGCGCCGAGCAGCGCTGGCCGGCGCTGTGGAAAGCCGAGCTGATGACGTCGCGAACCACCTGCTCCGGTAGCGCCGAAGAGTCCACGATCATGGCGTTCTGGCCCCCGGTCTCGGCGATCAGCGTGGCCAGCGGCCCGTCGCGTCCAGCCAACGTGCGGTTGATGATCCGCGCCGTTTCGGTCGAACCGGTAAAGGCCACGCCGTGGATGCGCGGATCGCTGGTCAGCGCCGAGCCGACCGCTCCATCGCCGGGCATGCCGATCAGCACATCCTCAGGGACCCCTGCCCGGTGCATCAACTCGACTGCACGCAGCGCGATCAGCGGGGTCTGCTCGGCCGGCTTGGCGATCACGCTGTTGCCGGCCACCAGCGCCGCCACGACCTGGCCGGTGAAGATCGCCAGTGGAAAGTTCCACGGGCTGATGCAGACGAAAACGCCGCGTCCGTGGTGTCTGAGCTGGTTGGATTCCCCGGTCGGGCCCGGCAACTCGATGGCGCACGCCAGGTGGTCGCGCGCCTGGCGCGCGTAGTAGCGACAGAAGTCGGCGGCCTCGCGGACTTCGGCAATGCCGTCGGGCAGTGTCTTGCCGGCCTCGCGGGTACACAACGCCATCAACTCGGCCCGGTTGTCTTCCAGCGCCTTGGCGATCGCGTCGAGGATGTCGGCGCGATCGCCCGCGCCGCGCCGGTCCCATTCCGACTGCGCCGCCAGCGCACGCTCGATCGCATCCGGCACCGCCTCGGGCGAACACCAGCTGACCGCGCCGGTGCGGTCGGCCAGGTTGGCCGGCGAGCTCAGCGACGCACCCTGATCATCCGTCGCGGCCGTGAACGCCCAGGATTTTCGCCCGAACTCGTCCATCTCCTCGCCCAGCGCTGCGGTCGCCTGTTCCGAGGCGAAATTGATCCCCCGTGAATTGCGCCGATGTTCCCCGAACAGGTCAATCGGCAGCGGAATGTGCGGATGGCGAATCTGGCTCAAGCCCTCGACCTGTGAAATCGGATCACTGACCACTTCCTCGGCCGGCAGTTTCTCGTCGACGATCCGGTTGACGAACGAGGTGTTGGCGCCGTTTTCCAGAAGGCGCCGGACCAGGTAGGGCAGCAGATCCTTGTGGTTGCCCACCGGCGCATAGACCCGGCAG
>JAWLFD010000005.1:8945-28436 GCA_041685745.1 Wenzhouxiangella sp. | reverse complement strand
GAGCAGGTCGCTGACGAACTCATGGCGCTCGCCGTTCCAGGCAAACAGCACCGGGCAGCTGGCCAGCTGGCGCTGCAGTTCGGAGATCCGGTGGACCTGACCGGCGGCCAGGTCCATTTCGGTCTGCAGCACGCCGTCGGACCAGAACAGCTTGACGAAATCGGCGCGCTCGTCTCCGCCCAGACCGATCGCCAGCGGCTGCAGGCTCTGACCCGGCGCGCTGTGGCGCTCGAAGGTATCGAAGATCGACCAGCGCGAGCCCGTGCGCAGCATCACCCCGGTGCCGATGCCCGAGGCGTTGGAGCGCATGCCTTCGCCGCGGTCGGTCATGCCGCTGGGGGCGATGGCGACGAAACCGTGCCGGCCGCTGCCGGCCGGCCACAGCCGCAGCTGGCGTGCGCCGTCTTCGACCACCACGCCGACCAGGGCCGGGCCGCGCTCGGGTTCCAGCAGGATGGGCGTGAGTGCCAGCAGTTCCACGGACTCGTCGTGACGACGTTCAAGTTGTCCCTGGGCGTCGAGACTCAGAACAGCAAAGCCGCCGGCATGATGAACCAGCAGATCGGGCCGCCCGGACCCATCGAAGTCGACCGCGGCCAGGGCCGCGCTGTCGGGCTGGGCTAGCGCGATCTCGGTCAGCGTTCGGGCCTGCCACACGCCGGCCTCGTCGGGTTGCCAGTGCTGGAGCCGACCGGCGTCATCGATCGTGACCAGGCTCACCTGACCGCTGGCGGCGAAATCCGCCGCGGTGACGGCCAGCAAGGGCGCGGCCTCGAACGCGGCAAAACCGGGCGCAGACTCGTAGCGCCACAGGCGGTCGTTGCGCAGCACCTGGTGCGGCGGCTGCTCGTGCAGGATCACCAGGTCGGCGTCGCGGTCGGCGTCCAGATCCGCCGCCAGCACCTGTCGGCTGGCGCGCGCGCCGCCGCCGAGATCGGCCTCGCTTTCGCGGCTGAGGCGACGGAAGCTGCCGTCCAGGTTGTTGTTGAACAGTTCGTTGGGGCCGTCGGCATTGACCACGAACAGATCCAGATCGCCGTCGTGGTCGGCGTCCAGCACCGCCCCGTCGCGGCACGCCGCCGGATCGGCCAGATCGGCCGAGGCAGGCGCATCGGTCCAGCCGCTGCCGGCCAGCAGACGATTGGGACCTTCGCGGCACAGCAGGAGATCGAGCGTGCCGTCGTTGTCGATATCGCCCCAGAGGGCGGCGGTCACCGAGTCGATGCCGGCCAGCGGGTGGCCGGGCTCGGCGCGCAGCTCGCCGTCGCGCTGCAGGACGACGACGTTACCCTGCCCCGCTCCGCCGGCCACCAGCACGTCGAGCTCGCCCGAGCCGCTGATGTCGGCCACGGTGAGGCTGGGCGCGGCCAGTTCAAGGGGCAATGCCAGCACATCGACGGAGTCGGTGAACAGCACGCCGTCGGGGTCGCGGATCCGCGCCTCGGCATCGGCGCGGCCCACCGCCAGCGCTTCGGCCAGCGGGCCCTTGCGGGTGTAGACGAACTCGGCCAGCTGGGCGCGCGGGTTGTTCTCGAAGCGCTGGTAGATTCCCAGCATTTCGCGGGCGGCATCCGCGTTGCCCAGCTGGCGGTGGGCCAGCGCGGCGCCGTAGTAGGCGCTGCGCAGATAGGGGTCGAGCTCGATGGCGCGCTGGTAGAGCGTCAGCGCGGCCTCGTTGTCGCCGAGCTGGCTGTACGCCTGGGCGGTGAAATAGGCCACGTGGGCATCATCTGGCGCGGCGGCAAGCACTAGCTGCAGATGATCCAGCGCCGGCTCGGTATCGCCGATGTAGAAGCGCATCAGGCCGGCGATGTAGCGGGCGCGAACGTGGTCGGGATGGTCCTGCAGAATGCGCTCGACGATCTCCAGGGCGACCAGCTCGTCGCCCTCCTGCTGGCGATTGAGAATGGCGATGGCCAGGTTGACCTCGACATCGGTCCAGTCGGGTTGCTCGGCGAGCAGTTCGGCAAAGATTTCGCGGGCGTCCTCGTTGCGGTACTGACCCATCAGGGCCACGCCGCGATTGTTGCGGTCGATCTGCTCTGCGGTCAACTCCGCTCCCGACGATCCGCGTTCGCCGCTTTCGCAGCCGGCGATCAGCGCGAGCGCGCACAGCGCCCAGACGATTCGATTCACGGCTTGTTCTTTCCTTGTGTTGATGCACCGCGCGTTGATGGATCGCGCTGCTTGGATTGCCGGATGCGGTCTTTCAGGCCATCGACGGTGGGTGGCCGATCGCCGCCCGGGGCGAGCGAGGAACGACCGTGGTAGGCATGAATCTCGGCCCGGTAGTGGGCCCGGGTATCGTGCCCCAGACGCCGTTCGCGCTCGGCCCGCAGGCGCTCGAGATCGATCGGCGCCACCACCACTTTCTCGCCGGGGCCGGGGTCGGCCTGGGCCAGGATGCGACCGTCGTAGTCGACCACCATGGAACCGCCCGGCCAGGAAAACGGCGGGTAGTGATGCATCTGAGCGCCCTGGTTGGCGGCCACCACGTAGGCGGTATTTTCAAGCGCGCGGGTGCGGTTGACCAGCGTCCACCAGTTCATCGGTTCGGCCGTGCCCCAGGGGTCCATGTAGGCCGAAACCCGGATCAGCACCTCGGCGCCGCGAAAAGACAGCTCGCGGATGGTCTCGGGGAACAGCCAGTCGTAGCAGATCGCCACACCCAACCGGCCCAGCTCCGTCTCGACCACGGGAAAGGGATCGTCGGGATAGTCCGGCAGGTCGTGCGGGCTGGTGTGGACTTCCCAGGGAATCCAGGTATTGACCTTGCGGTACTTCGCCAGGATGCCTTCAGGACCGATCAGCAGGGTGGCGTTGAAGACGTGTCCCGGCCAGGCCGGGTCGCGCTCGAGAAAAGAGCCGGTCTGGATGTAGCAGCCGTATTGCCGGGCCAGGCGCTCGTAGACTGCGGTGTGCTCGTTGGGCAGCTCCACGGCGATATCTTCGAGCAGCCGCTCGACGTTGTCGTGAACGGGCACGGTGTGGGCAAATTCCGGAAAAACGAGCAGGCGGACATCGAAAAACGGCTCGTAGCCGACGATGGTCTGCTCGATGATCTCGGCCATGCGGCGCACGCGGCCGGCGATCTCGTCGCGGTGGCGGGGAGCGGGGAAATCGGTCTGGCAGGCGGCAGCGTAGTACACGGGATCGACAACGGGTCTTTCAGGGCCGAAGAAGAATAGCACCGCGCCTTCGATGACGCGATGACGCCGGAGGCGCGATACCGCCTGCCGTCATGCTCGAAGGGCGACTTACTTGCGGCCCAGGTAGAGGTCGGTAATCGTGCCCTCATAGACTTCGGCGGCCATCATGACCGACTCCGACAGGGTCGGATGCGGATGGATGGTCAGGCCGATGTCGGCGGCGTCGCAGCCCATCTCCAGGGCCAGGGTCAGCTCGCCGATCAGGTCGCCGGCGTGCACGCCGACCACGCCGGCCCCGATCAGGCGGCCGGTTTTCCTGTCGAAGATCAGCTTGGTGAAGCCCTCGGACCGGTCCATGCCCAGCGCCCGACCCGATGCCGCCCAGGGGAACTTGCCGACGCCGTAGTCCAGCCCTTCCTTCTTGGCCTGGGTTTCGGTCAGACCCACCCAGGCAACTTCCGGATCCGTGTAGGCCACCGATGGAATGGCGCGCGCGTCGGCGGCGCGCTTGTGGCCGGCGGCGACCTCGGCGGCGATCTTGCCCTCGTAGCTGGCCTTGTGCGCCAGCATCGGCTGGCCGACGAGGTCGCCGATGGCGAAGATATGCTCGAGATGGGTCCGCATCTGGCCGTCGACGGCGATGAAGCCGCGCTCGTCGACCTTCAGCCCGGCCCGGTCGGCGCCGATGCGGTCGCCGTTGGGCCGGCGTCCGACCGCCACCAGCACGCGATCGAACTCATCGCGCTCCGGTGCCTGCGGACCCTCGAAGTGGGCATCCAGGCCCTGCTCGCCGCCTTCCACGCCGGTCACCTTGGTGCCCAGCAGGAATCGCACGCCGAGCTTTTTCATGTGCTGGTGAAGCGGCCTGACCAGGTCGGCATCTGCGCCGGGCATGAGCTGATCCATCAACTCGACCACGGTGACCTGCGCGCCCAGGGCGCGGTAGACGCAGGCCATTTCCAGGCCGATGATGCCGCCGCCGATCACCAGCAGGCGAGCCGGGATGTCGGCCAGCTCCAGCGCCCCGGTCGAGTCCATCACGCGCGGATCGTCGTAAGGAATGCCCGGAATCTGGATCACCCGCGATCCGGCTGCGATGATGCAGCGGGCAAACGAAACCGTCCGCGCCTCGCCATCGTGTTCGACCTCGATGCGGTGAGAATCCGCGAAGCAGCCCGTGCCCCGGATGACCTCGACCGAGCGCTTCCTGGCCATGCCGGCCAGCCCACCGGTGAGCTTGCCGACCACGCCGTTCTTGTAGTCACGCAGGCGGTCCAGATCGATGTCCGGTTCGCCAAAACGTATGCCGTGGTCGGCCATGCGGGCGGCCGAATCGATCACCTGGCCGACGTGCAGCAAGGCCTTGGACGGGATACAGCCGACGTTCAGGCAGACTCCGCCCAGGGTTGGATAACGCTCGATCAGCGCCACCTTCAGGCCCAGGTCGGCGGCGCGAAAGGCGGCGGTGTAGCCGCCGGGGCCGGAGCCGAGGACGACCAGATCAAAATCGAACGAATCGCTGTCCGGTTTCCGGCTGGCGCTTGCCGGCCCGGAGGCAGGGTCGGTCTCGTCTCCCTCGGCTATGCTGGCAGGTGCATCCTGAGAGATCTCGCCGCCTGGTCCCTGGTCCCTGGTCCCTGGTCCCTCGTCGTCAGCGCCAGCCTCCAGCACCCCGATCACGTCGCCCTCGGAGACCTTGTCGCCCTCGGCGACGGTCAGCTCGACCAGCCGGCCCGGACCCGGCGACGGAACATCCATGGTTGCCTTGTCCGACTCCAGCGTGATCAGCGACTGCTCGGCCTCGACCGCATCGCCCTCGGCGACCAGGATCTCGATGACCGCCACCTGCTCGAAATCGCCGATATCGGGGATGCGGATTTCCTGTCGATTACTCATCAGATATCCAAGCTGTTTAGCGGGTTGAAAAAATAACCGCAGATGAACGCGGATGAACGCCGATAAAGAAAAGCTCCATATAGAAGAACAAGCTCGCGGCCCTGCCCCTCAGAGCAGTCTCCGAAAGTTCGGCGCCCAGCGACCGATATCCGCGTTCATCTGCGTTCATCTGCGGTTTCGCACAATCAAAGCAGCAACCGCCGCAGGTCTTCGAGCTGCTCGGCCAGGTGGCGGGTGAAGCGGGCGGCGGCGGCGCCGTCGATGACGCGGTGGTCGTAGGACAGCGACAGCGGGAGTTTCAGGCGCGGCTCGAAGGTCTCGCCGTTCCAGACCGGTTTCATTTCGGCCCGCGAAACCCCAAGAATGGCCAGCTCGGGGGCGTTGATGATCGGCGTGAAAGCGGTCCCGCCGATCCCGCCGAGGCTGGAGATGGTGAAACAGCCACCTTTCATCTCATCGCTTTTCAGCTTGCCTTCCCGCGCCCGGCCGGAGACCTCGGTCAGCTCCATGGCCAGGTCGATCAGGCCCTTGCGATCGCAGTCGCGCAGGACCGGCACCACCAGCCCGCCCGGCGTATCCACCGCCACGCCGATATGGAAGTATTTCTTGTGGATCAGGGTGTCCCCGTCACCGGACAGCGAGGCGTTGAACTGCGGGTAGCGCTGGAGGGCGGCGACCACCGCCTTGATCAGGAACACCAGCGGCGTCATCTTGGTGCCGGCTTTCTCGGCCTCCTTCTGGCTGGCCTTGCGGAAAGCTTCCATCTCGGTAATATCGGCCGCCTCGAACTGGGTCACGTGCGGGATCGAGACCCAGTTGCGGTGCAGGTTCGGCCCGGAGATCTTCTGGATGCGCGACAGCGGTCTTTCTTCGATCTCGCCGTACTTCGAGAAATCCACTGCCGGCGGCGGCGCCAGGCCGGCCAGCCCCCCTGACCCGGTCGCCGCGCCAGGCTGGGCCAGCCGGGACTTGACGAAGGATTTCAGATCGTCGGGTCGGATTCGCCCCTTGCGACCCGAGCCCTGCACCGCCTGCAGGTCCACGCCCAGCTCACGCGCCAGCTTGCGCACCGAGGGAGAGGCATGCGGCAGCGAGCCCGGATCCTGGTTCATGCCGTCGAAGGGGACCGGCGGGGCGGAAACACCCTGATCCGCGGGTTCGGGTTTCGGGTCTCGGGATTCAGAAGATTCCGCCTCCGGCTGAGCGGTGACGGTTTCGGACGAATCGGTTTCCGCCTTGCCGGTTCCGTCTTCCTCTCCTCCACCGTCAGGTCCGCCTCCAGCGTCCTCGTCGCCTGGTCCCTGGTCCCTGGCCCCTGGTCCCTCATCTTCCGAGCCCGCCTCCAGCACCCCGATCACGTCACCTTCGGAGACCTTGTCGCCCTCGGCGACGGTCAGTTCGACCAGCCGGCCCGGACCCGGCGACGGAACATCCATCGTCGCCTTGTCCGACTCCAGCGTGATCAGCGACTGCTCGGCCTCGACCGTATCGCCCTCGGCGACCAGGATCTCGATGACCGGCACCTGCTCGAAGTCGCCGATATCCGGAACCCGAATTTCCCGTTTCTCACTCATCGCTTGTTCTCGTCACTCAAGGCTTTCGGTTTGATCTGTCCGTCTTCAGGCACCCAGCGGGAACGGCTTGTCCGGATCGATGCCCAGATCCTCGCGCGCCTTGGCAAGGTCCTGGTCGCCGAACTGGCCGCGGCGGTTCAGGCCGACCAGGGCCGTCCAGGCGATGTGGTTACGATCCACCTCGAAGAAACGACGCAGATTCTCGCGCGTATCGGATCGCCCGAAGCCGTCGGTTCCGAGCACGTAGTAGTCTTCCTGCGGCACGTATTCGCGCACCTGGTCGGCATAGGCGCGGACGTAATCGGTCGCTGCAACCACCGGCCCGGGGCGGCCCTGGAGCAAGGAACTGATGTAGGGCATTTCCGGTTCCCGGTCCGGCCGGCGACCGTTGGCCCGGGTCACGGCGTGGGCCTCGCGCCGCACCTCGTTGAAGCTGGGAACCGACCAGATATCGCTGTCGATGCCGTACTGATCGGCCAGCAGATCGGACGCGGCAATGGCCTCGCGCAGGATGGCTCCAGAGCCCATGAACTGGACCCGCGCCTTGTCCGGATCGGTCGTCCCGAGGCCTGAGTCGCGCAGCAGATACATCCCCTTGCGGATGCCGTCCTCGCAACCTTCGGGCATGGCCGGATGCGGATAGTTCTCGTTGAGAACGGTGATGTAGTAGTAGACGTCCTCGCACTCGGCGTACATGCGCTTGAGCCCGTCCTGGATGATCACCGCCACTTCGTAGCCGAAGGTCGGGTCGTAGGTCACGCAGTTCGGGATGGTGCCGGCCAGGACATGGCTGTGGCCGTCCTCGTGCTGCAGACCCTCGCCGTTGAGCGTCGTCCGCCCGGAGGTGCCGCCGATCAGGAACCCGCGCGCGCGCATGTCGCCGGCCGCCCAGGCCAGGTCGCCGATGCGCTGAAAACCGAACATGGAATAAAAGGTGTAAAACGGAATCATCGGCACGCCGCTGGTGGCGTAGCTGGTGGCCGCCGCAATCCACGAGCTCATCGAACCGGCCTCGGTGATCCCTTCCTGGAGCACCTGACCCTTCTGGTCTTCCTTGTAGTACATCAACTGGTCGGAATCGACCGGCTCGTAGAGCTGGCCGAAAGGCGCGTAGATGCCGATCTGGCGAAACAGGCCCTCCATCCCGAAAGTGCGCGCCTCGTCGCAGATGATGGGCACCACTTGGCGGGCGATCTGCTTGTCTCGCAGCAGGACGGTCAGGCAGCGCACGAACGCCATGGTGGTCGAAATCTCACGCTCGCCCGAGCCCTTGGTGACCGGCTCGAACGCGTCCAGATTCGGGACCGGCAGCGTCGTGGAATCCACTCGGCGCTGGGGCAGGAAACCCCCCAGGTCTTCGCGCCGCGCCTTCAGATACCTGACCTCTGGCGAATCCTCGCCGGGGTGGTAGTAGGGCACCTCCTCGAGCTGGTCGTCGCGGATCGGAACCCGGAAGCGGTCGCGGAAATACTTTACCCCGTCCGTATCGAGTTTCTTTTGCTGGTGCGAGATGTTCTGCCCCTCGCCGGACTTGCCCAGACCGTAGCCCTTGATGGTCTTGGCCAGGATCACGGTGGGCCGGCCCTCGTGACGTACCGCGGCATCGTAGGCGGCGTAGATCTTGTGCGGATCATGGCCACCGCGGTTGAGACGCCAGATGTCCTCGTCGGACAGGTTGGCGACCATTTCCTTGAGCTCGTCGTAGGCGCCGAAGAAATGCTCGCGCACGTAGGCGCCGTCATTGGCCTTGTATTTCTGGTAATCGCCGTCCAGCGCTTCTTCCATGCGCCGGCGCAGAAGACCCTTGGTATCGCGCGCCAGCAGCGGATCCCAGTAGGATCCCCAGATCACCTTGATCACGTTCCAGCCCGCCCCGCGGAACACGCCCTCGAGCTCCTGGATGATCTTGCCGTTACCTCTGACCGGACCGTCCAGGCGCTGCAGGTTGCAGTTGACCACGAAGATCAGGTTGTCGAGCTTTTCGCGGCCGGCCAGCGAAATGGCGCCGAGCGACTCGGGCTCGTCGCACTCGCCGTCGCCCATGAAGCACCAGACCTTGCGCTGATCGGCCTTGACGATCTCGCGGTTATGCAGGTACTTGAGAAAACGAGCCTGGTAGATCGCCATGATCGGCCCCAGGCCCATGGAAACGGTCGGGAGCTGCCAGAAGTCGGGCATCAGCCACGGATGCGGATAGGAGCTCAGGCCGCCGCCGTCGACTTCCTGCCGAAATCCGTCGAGGCGGGACTCATCCAGCCTTCCTTCCAGAAACGCGCGGGCATAGATACCCGGCGAGGAATGACCCTGGATGTAGAGCAGGTCAGCCCCGTCCTCGTGGTCGGGCCCCTTGAAGAAATGGTTGAAGCCGACATCGTAGAGCGTCGCGGCCGAAGCGAAGCTGGCGATATGCCCACCCAGTTCACCACCGCGCCGGCCGGCCCGGACGACCATCGCCATGGCGTTCCAACGGATCATGGCCCGAACGCGTGGTTCCAGCTCTTGATCGCCAGGCATGCTGGGCTGACGCTGCGGCGGAATCGTATTGACGTAAGCCGTAGTCAGGTCGAACGGCAGATGGGCGCCGGAACGACGCGCCAGCTCGACCAGGCGTTCGAGCAGATAGTGCGCTCTTTCCGGCCCCTCGCGATCGACCACTGCCGACAGTGCTTCCAGCCACTCTGCCGTTTCCTCCGTATCCACATCATCCGGATGTGGCCATTGATCCACCATGTCGTCTACCCGCTTGCGTGTCTTTTGTCAGGACCGGCCGGGCGGCGAAATGCATTCGCCCGGCGGTCGGCTTTGCGCCATTGTAGTCGCACCATCGGAGCTCGTCAGATCTCGAGTGGATCCATGTCCAGATGCCAGCGCACCCGACGCGCCTCGGGCAGCGCGTGCAGGCTCGCCAGCCATTCGGGCAACACCTGAAGCAGTCGCCCCCGACTGGATGTTTGCAGCCACAGCTGGAACCGCCAGTAACCACCGCGCCGGGCCAGAATGGCCGGGATGGGACCGTGCACGACAATCGCGGCATCGCGCATCCGTGCGGCAGCGGCGGTGAGAAAGTCTCGCACCGGCTCCGGCCGATGGGCCTCGGCCTTGAGCAAGGCGAGAGTCGAGGCGGGCGGCAACCCGGCCGCGACCCGCTCTTCGAGCAACTGCTCGGCAAACGCGAGGTAATCGGCGCGACAAAGCTGTTCGAGCAGCGGGTGTTCCGGGTGCCGGCTTTGCAGAATGAACTGGCCGGCCCGGTCGCCGCGGCCGGCTCGGCCGGCCACCTGGCAGACCGCCTGCCCCAGTCTTTCCGGAGCGCGGAAATCGGCGCTGAACAGGGCCTGGTCGACATCCAGCACCGCCGCCAGCGTCAGCCCGGGCAGGTGATGACCCTTGGCCAGCATCTGGGTGCCGACCAGGATGCACGGGGCGCCCGCGCGTACCCGTTCGAGCAGCCTGGCGAACTCGTCGCGGCGACTCATGCTGTCGCGGTCGACCCGGTAGACCGGTGTGGTCGGAAAACGCTCACTGAGCGCTTCTTCCAGGCGCTCGGTGCCCGCGCCCAGGGCATGCAGTTCGGGCTCCCCGCATTCGGGGCAGCGCAGCGGTTGAGATTGCGACGCGCCGCAGTGATGGCACTGCAGCCGACGGATGCCCTGGTGCAGGGTCAGATGGGCATCGCAGCGCCGGCAGTCCGCCTGCCAGCCGCAGGCCGGGCACATCAGCACCGGCGCGTAACCGCGACGGTTGCGGTAGAGCAGAACCTGCCCGCCATCGTCGAGGTGACGCTGCATGGTCTCCAGCAGCCCGCTGTCGAGCAAGCCGCGCTGACCGCGCAGGTCGGCGACCGACCAGCGCGGGGGCCGGGCGCCGCCGGCGCGTCTGTCGATCCGGAGCATGCGGTAACGTCCGTTGGCAACGTTGTTGAGGCTTTCCAGCGCCGGCGTCGCCGAACCCAGAACGATGGGAACGCCGAGCAGATGGGCACGCATGACAGCAACGTCTCGGCCGTGGTAGCGGGCGCCATCCTGCTGCTTGAAGGAGGCATCGTGCTCCTCGTCAACCACGATCAGACCGGGCCGGGCCAGAGGCAGAAACACCGCCGAGCGCGTGCCCACGATGACCCGGGCCTCGCCGCCGGCCGCCGAGCGCCAGCACGCCAGGCGCTCGCCCTCGCTCAGCGAAGAGTGATAAACCAGCGCGGCGATCCCCAGCCGCGCCTCGATCCGGCGGATCAGCTGCGGGGTCAAGCCGATTTCCGGGATCAGCATCAAGACCTGACGGCCGCGCCGGAGCATGCCTCGCGCTGCCTGCAGGTAGACCTCGGTCTTGCCGCTGCCCGTGACCCCGGCCAGCAGCAAGGTCTCATGCCGGTGGCGCGCGGCGAGCACGGCCGCCAGCGCCGAGCGCTGCTCGGGATGCAGTGTCGGACCCGGCTCGGACGCGACCACGCCATCGACCCCGGCGGACACAATCCAGCCCTTGTCGAGCAGCGTCTTGAGCACGCCCGCGCTGGCGCCGCGCGCCAGCAGCTCGGACCGATCCAGCGGCTGCTGCCCAAGCCATTCCAGCACCCGGGCCTGGCGCGGGGCGCGGCCGGCATCGGCCCGCCGCCCGGCGGACGTGATCGCAAGCCGCGCGGGCGGTCCGAGGCGGAACGACTTGAGGCGACGCAGCGCCGGCGGCAGCAGCAGATTGACCATTTCGCCCGGGGCGCAGCCGTAGTATCGGACCGTCCAGTCCGCCAGCTGCAGCATTCGGAAATCGATCAGGCCCTCATCGAGTACCTGCTCGATGGGTTTCAGCGCCGGCGAGGGGTCCGCCTGCCCGTGACCGACCACCAGGGCCACCAGGCGGCGACGGCCGAACGGCACCAGCACCCTGCTGCCGACCCCCGGCAGGGGCCGGCCGGCGGGCGCCAGGTAATCGAACCGTTGCGGCAGCGGCACCGGTACCGCCACCTGCGCGGTCGCGATCACCGTCGCATTCGCCGCGCCACGCGGCCTCAGTCGATCGAGGCGGAGAGCTTGAGGTCGCCGCGGTGCGCCAGCAGCTGGGTCGTGCGATCGAGCTCGATCAGGTCGGACAGGATGCGGGCCGATTCGAGCAGATACAGATCCCGATCCGGCTCATCGCTGTCGCCGTCTTCCGCCTCCTCGGCATCGCCCGAATCCGGCCCTTCGATCGTATCGTGGGGCGAGCGCGTCTGCGAAAAACGTCGGCTGCGCCGTTCCTCGCTTTCCTCCATCTCCTTTCGACGCGCGGCTTCGTTGAGCGAAACCGTGGTTCGATCGCTGGTCTCTTCCCAGTCGGCGATTTCCTCGAGCAGACCCTGCAGCTCCTCGTCTTCGCTCAACCGATCGTTATGCCGCGTCTCGGCCAGATCGATCAGACCCGACAGATCGGCCATGGGCCGATAGTCCGCCGGATCGATCTCGCCCCAGGGCAGAGCAAAGTCGAGCGCGCTCTCGCCGAATTCTTCCGGATTTCCGGCGGTGGGCAGCACGATGTCGGGGACCACGCCCCGGGCCTGAGTGGACGCGCCGGCAACCCGGTAGAACTGCGCCATGGTCAGCTTGATCTGGCCCAGGCGGGCATTTTCGGTTCGCGACAGGTCATCCAGGTCGATCAGGTTCTGAACGGTCCCCTTGCCAAAGGTCGACTCGCCGAGAATCACACCGCGACCGTAGTCCTGGATGGCGCCGGCAAAGATTTCCGAGGCCGAGGCACTGCGACGATCGACCAGCACCGCCAGCGGACCATCCCAGGCCATGCCCGGTTCGCGATCCTGCTCCAGCGAAACCCGACCGCGCGAGTCGCGCACCTGCACGACCGGCCCTTCGTCGATGAACAAGCCGGTCATCGTGGTCGCCTCGACCAGCGCGCCGCCGCCGTTGCCGCGCAGGTCGATGACCAGCCCGTCGATGTCTTCCTCGGTCAACTCGTTGATCAGTCGCCGCACGTCACGGGTCGATGAACGGTAATTGGGCTCGTTGCGGGAACGGGCGGCGAAGTCGACGTAGAACACCGGCACCCGGATCACGCCGATCCGGCGGACCTCGTCGTCACCGGCCGGCACCTCGATGAGCTCGCGCTGGGCAGCCTGTTCCTCCAGGCGGACCTCGTTGCGAACGATGTCGATCACCGATGAGGGCCCGGACAACGCATTGTCGGCCGGCAGGACCTCCAGCCGCACGACCGTCTCGCGCTCGCCGCGGATGAGCTGGACGACATCGTCCAGGCGCCAGCCGACCACGTCGACCATCTCTTCGTCGCCCTGGGCCACGCCGATGATGCGATCACCGGGCTGCAGCCGGCCGTCCAGATCCGCCGGCCCGCCAGGCACGACTTCCATGACCGTGGTGTACTCGGTTTCACGCTGCAGCATGGCGCCGATGCCGTCCAGCGACAGGCGCATGGAAATTTCGAAGTTGTCGACGCTGCGCGGCGACATATAGGCCGAGTGCGGCTCGATCGAGCGCGTGTAGGCGTTCATGAAGAACTGGAAGACATCCTCGCTGTTGAACTCCGAGATGCGCCGCCCGAGATTGGCGTAGCGGTCTTCAAGGGTCTCTGCGATCTCCTCGTCCTCCTGGTCGGCCAGGCGCAGGCGCAGCCAGTCGTTCTTGACCCGCTGGCGCCAGATCTCGTTCAACTCCTCCGTGTCACCGACCCAGTCTGCCTCGGTGCGATCAAAGCGATACTCCTCCTCGACGGTAAAGTCGAATCCGCCATCGAGCAGGCTGCGGGCATGCTCGACGCGCTCGGCCACCCGCCGCTGATAGCGCTCGAACATGTCGAACGCCGGGTCGAGATCGGAGCTCTTGAGCGCATCGCCGAGATACCCCCGGTAGCGCTCGAAGTCGTCAATATCGGCTGCGGTAAAGTACACCCGGTTGGGATCGAGCAGACGCAGGTATTGCTCGAAAATCCGGCCCGAAAGGTTTTCGTCCAGATCTTCGCGGTGGTAGTGGTACCCGCTGATGAAGCGGGTCGCAAGGCGGCTGGCAAACTGCTGCTCCGGTTTTGGCGCCAGCCGTTCGGTGGTCTCGTCGGCTTCGACCACGTTCGCCGAACCGGAGTGCAGGAAGACCGCAGCCGGAAGCAGCAGGGCGGCGAGTAGTGCGCCGCTGAAGATTTTGCGCGTTGTCTTGTTCATGGGTATTTCAGACCGGGAAATCGGGCGTTAGTTTTCATCGCGGACAGAATCCGACCAAACCGGATGGTAATCCAGCAATCGGCAAAGCGCTGACACCATCTCCACACCAGCCTGCTCGAGGTCGATATCGGCCGCCCAGTCCGACAGCTGGGTCATCTGCAGACCAGCATAGCCGCAAGGGTTGATCATCGCAAACGGCGACAGGTCCATGGCGACGTTGAACGCCAATCCGTGATAACAACGACCTCGCCGCACTTTCAGACCGATCGAGGCAATCTTGTCGTCATCGACGTAGACCCCGGGCATCCCTTCGCGCCGTCTTCCGCGCAGGCCATGCGCGGTCAACACGTCGATCACCGTCTGCTCCAGGCGCTCGACCAGGCAGCGCACGCCCAGACGGCGCCGCTCCAGATCGAGCAATGGATACATCACCAGCTGTCCCGGACCGTGATAGGTCACCTGGCCGCCGCGGTCGGTCTGGACAATCGGGATGTCGCCGCGAGTGAGAAGGTGCTCGGGACGTCCGGCCAGACCCTGGGTAAAGACCGGCTCGTGCTCGACCAGCCAGAGCTGATCCGCGGTCGCCGCGGCCCGGCGATCGGTGAAATCCCGCATGGCCTGGAACACCTCGGCGTAGGGCCGCCGGCCCAGTTTCCTGACATCGAGCCGATGACCGGTTGTCTGGTGCGCGGTCACAACATCATCTTGACGGCTTCCAGACGGTCCAGGTCGGCATACAGCGCCTGGAGCTGAGCGCGCGTCTCGACCGTCACCGTGACCGTGATGGATTCAAACCGGCCTTTGCGACTCGGGCGCGAGCGCACGTCCTCGGCCGCGGAAAATCCGGCGTGCCGACGCACCACTTCCAGGACTGCGCAACGGGCACCGGATTCGGCCATGACCTTGACCGGATAGCGACAGGGAAAGGTCAAGCCCGCCGCCGGACCGTTACCGGCACGCGCATCAGTCATCGCCGAACAGGCCGTCCAGCCATAGCCGGACGCCATCGCTGGTCCGGCCGAAAAAGCCGGCCGGCTCGACCCCGTCCAGGGCGATCAGCGGCCGGCGCACGATGACCTCTGCGTCGAGGCGCACGACCAGCTCGCCGACGGCATCCCCGGCAACGACCGGCGCCATCAGCTGCTCAGGCAACTCCAGACTGGCCTCGAGCTCGTCGTAGCGCCCGCGCTGAATGGTCACAAACAGATCCTGCTCCAGGGCCAGCGCTATCTCGTCCTGCTCACCCTTCCAGATGCGCTCACGGCTGATTTCCCTGCCGGCGTCATAGAGCTGATAGGTTTCGAAAAAGCGAAATCCGTAGTTCAGCAACGCCTGACTGGCGCTCGCTCGCGCCTCTTCGCTTTCCGTGCCCATGACCACGCTGATCAGGCGCATGCCGTCCCGGCTGGCCGAGGTCACCAGGCAGTATCCGGCACTGCTGGTATGCCCGGTCTTGAGGCCGTCCACCGATGGGTCGCGCCACAGCAGCCGGTTGCGATTGTGCTGCCGGATCCCGCCGTAGGTGAATTCGCGCTCGGAATACCAGGCATAGAAGTCCGGGAACCCGCTGATCAGCGCCCGCGCCAGCAGGGCGGAGTCGGCGGCCGTGGTGTACTGGTCCGGATGCGGCAGACCGGTCGAGTTGACGTAATGGGTGCCGGTCATGCCCAGGCGAGCGGCCGCCTCGTTCATCATGCTGGCAAAGACCTGCTCGTCGCCGGCGATATGTTCGGCAATCGCCACGCTGGCATCGTTGCCGGACTGGATGATGATGCCCTTGAGCAGATCCTCGACCCGAACCCGGTTACCCACCTCGATGAACATGCGCGAACCCTGCGTACGCCAGGCCTTTTCCGAGACCACGACCTCATCGTCAAGACCGAGATTGCCGCGCGCGATTTCCTGAAACGCCACGTAGGAGGTCATCAGCTTGGTGATGCTGGCCGGTTCGACCGGGGCATCGGCGTCCTTTTCCGCCAGCGCCGATTCGCTGTGGAAATCGACCAGCACGTAGCTGCTCGCTCCGGTGGACGGCGGCGCCGGCACCGGCACCTGGGCAACGACATCGGGCGTCGCCCCAACAATCAGGGTCGCCAGGGCCACGGGCAAAATCATTTTCAACATGAATCTAGGCGCGCTCTTCGGTTTGAGTTTGCGTTCATGGATAGACGTACTGCGGACGCTCAAAGCCCAGTGCGTCGACTCTCTCGACCCGCTCCAGAACCTCGTCGAGGTCGTTCAGCGGCCCTATACGCACCCGCCAGACCCGGGCCGCGCCCGAGCGCGCCGATTCGGTCAGCACCGGACCCACGCCGTGCCGGGTCAGTGTACTTGCCACGCCCTCGGCCCGCTGCCGGTCGGCAAATGCGCCCACCTGCAGCAGCACCGGCAGACGCGCCGGCCGCACCGCCGGGACCGCCGGTTCATCGAAGGTGATCGCTCGGACCTCCACGGGCCCGGTACCGGCCTGGTCGATCCCCAGCTTGACCGCGGCGGCCCACGACAGGTCGATGATGCGCTCGGGGTGAAAGGGACCGCGATCGTTGATCCGCACGATGATGCTGCGACCATTGTCCAGGTTTCGCACTTCGGCGAAAGTCGGCAGCGGCAGAGTGCGGTGCGCGGCGGTCAGCTGGTGCATGTCGTAAGGCTCCCCCGAGGAGGTCAGCCGGCCGTGGAACTTCGTCCCGTACCAGGACGCCAGCCCGCGCTCGCGGTAGCCGGCCGCGCTGGGACGCAGGCGATAGGTCTCGCCGAGCACGGTATAGGGGCTGTGGTTGCCGTACGGACTGCGCGGCTCCGGCCGCGGAACCACCGGCACGATCCGACTGACGTCCAGCACGCCGTCGGGCGGGCCGTCGGCGGGTTCACCAGGCGGCCTGGCCGGCCCTGGTTCGCGCACCACCGTCGAACAGGCGCCCAAGGCCAGTGCAACCAGACCCAGTCCGGCCAGCGGCAGCAACCGTTTCACTCCGATTGCTCCCGAATCGCCTGCGCCAGCTGGGTCACGGCCATGGCGTACAACGGCGAGCGATTGTAGCGGGTGATGACGTAAAAGTTGTTCAGCCCGATCCAGTACTCGGGCGCATCGGCCCCCTCGAGTTCGATCAGCGTGGCGGCGGTGTCGCCGGGCAGACCGGCCGCGTCGAACTCGATGCCCAGGGCGGCGAGTTCGTCCAGGCTGTGCCGCGGCCTGATCGGGAAATCCTCGTCCAGATCAGCAGGGACGCGCGAGGCCGGCAGGGCGATCGGCGCCCCGGCTTCCCAGCGGTGGACCGCCAGGTAGTTGGCCACCGAGCCCAGGGCGTCGGGCAGCGATCGCCACAGGTCACGCCTTCCGCTGCCGTCGAAATCGACCGCGTAAGCCCGATAGCTGGACGGAATGAACTGCCCGATCCCCATTGCACCGGCATAGGATCCGCGCACCTCGTAGAGCGGCAGTTCTTCTTCGCCCGACAGGGCCAGGAAGTGGCCCAGTTCGGCGGCAAAGAACTCGGCCCGGGCCGGAAAGTAGAACCCCAGGGTCGCCAGCGCATCGATGACCCGGAAACTGCCGGTGTTCATGCCGTAACTGGTCTCGACCCCGACGATGGCCACCACCACTTCGATGGGCACGCCGAAGCGCTGGTGGATCTCTTCGAGCAGACTTGCATTGGCCCGCCAGAATTCCACCCCGCCGGCAATCCGCGTCTCGGTCAGGAAAATCGGCCGGTACTGAAACCAGGGACGGGCCTCTGCCGGCCGACTGATGGCATCGATGATGGACTGCTGATAGCGGGCATCGGCCAGCACGGCCCGCACCAGCGCCTCGTCCAGACCGTGCTCGGCGAGCACTTGCTCGACAAACGCCTCGGCGCCCGGATGGGGCTCTTCGGCCAGCGCCGGTGCCAGCACAAACGCGGCGACCAGGCAAAGAGAGGCAGACAGAAAACGATTCATGGGTCAGACAGGTTCCTAGGCGGTTGCAATCTCTTCAATTGAGGCTCGAATCCGGCAAAAGTGCCCGACGGGGACTGATCCGCAAGCCACGCTGTCGGCATTCTATCCGGTTCATTCACACACCATCCATGAACCGACGACGCGTGTAAAGGCCCATGATCAGGCCGAAGCCGGCCAGCAGGGTCACCGCCGAGGTGCCCCCGTAGCTGACCAGCGGCAGCGGGACCCCCACTACCGGCAGCAGACCGCTGACCATGGCGATATTGACCGCGGCGTAGAGAAAAAACATCATCGCGATGGTCCCGGCCAGCAGGCGTCCGAAACCGTCTCGGCAACGGCTGGCCAGATACAACGCTCTCAGGATGATGGCGGCATACAGGGCAAGCGCGCCAACCACCCCGGCAAAACCGAACTCTTCGGCCAGCACCGAGAAAATGAAATCGGTATGGGGCTCGGGCAGGAACTCCAGGTGCGACTGACTGCTCGCCTGCCAGCCCTTCCCGGCCAGGCCGCCCGAACCGACGGCGATCTTCGACTGGATGATGTTCCAGCCCTCGCCGAGCGGATCGCGTTCGGGGTTGAGAAAGGTCAGCACGCGGTTTTGCTGATAGGCGTGCAGATTCATCCACAGCAACGGCAAGGCGGCGGCGAGCCCCAGCGCCATGAGTCCGATCAGGCGCCAGCGCAACCCGGCCAGGAAAAGCAGGATCAGCCCGCTGGCGGCCACCAGTATGGCCGTACCAAGATCGGGTTGCACCACGATCAGCAAGACCGGCAAGGCGATCATGACCAGCGCCAGCAGGCTGTCCGTCCAGCGCGGCGGCACGGGACGGCGGGCCAGGAACGTGGCCAGCATCAGCGGCAGCGCCAGCTTCATGGCTTCGGAAGGCTGGAAACGGACGAGACCGAGGTCCAGCCAGCGCTGGGCGCCCCGACCGACCCCAAAGAACATCGTGGCCGCGAGCATGATCAAGGCGAGAACGAACAACCAGGGCGCCCACACCTGCAGGAAGCGCGGTGGCAGGTGCGCCATCACGACCAGCACCATCAGGCCCATGAGCAGACGCACGCCCTGGCGCCAGACCAGTCCGATATCCTGTTCTCCGGCGCTGTAGAGCACCAGCAGGCCCAGGCCCATGAGCAGGATCAGCAGCGCCAGCAGCAGGCCGTCGATTCGCCAGGCCGGCATCCAGGGCGTGATCCGAGGGGCCGTCGCGGCCATCAGTAGCCCAACTCCAGCGCACGAGCAATGATCTGCGCGCCCACCGGCGCCGCCACGCTGGCCCCGCCACCGCCGTGTTCGACCACCACGCTGACGGCAATCCGCGGGTTTTCCAGCGGGGCGAAGCCGATGAACAGGGCGTGGTTGCGCAACTGCTCCGGCAGCGCATCCTCGTCGAGCAGGGCGCGCTCGGCGTCGTCATCGGGCCGACCGAAAACCTGGGCGGTGCCGGTCTTCCCGGCGATCCGGGTCGGCAACGAACCGGCAATGGCCCGGGCGGTTCCGCTGTCCCCATGCACCACCGCGGACATGCCGTCGAAGACCGCATCCCAGTGGCCCTCGCGATGAACCACCACCTGCACCGGTTCGCTGGCGCCGGTCAGCGTCGGGGCGGCCGGGGGGCCGCGCCCGGCCCCGGCCGCCGTGGCGGGGGCCCGCGGCCGCGGCGGGGCCCGAGGGCCTGCCGGTGGCCTTCCTCGGCCACCTCGCCGCGCGCGAGGACCTCGCGTCGCTGCTCGCCAGCGCCGACGTCGCGCTCGCGCCGGGACCCGTCGAGAC
>JAWLFD010000005.1:0-8935 GCA_041685745.1 Wenzhouxiangella sp. | reverse complement strand
GGCCCGGGTGCGGGGGCGCGGGTCCGGGTGGGCGGGGCCGGGAGCCCGCCCCCGGCCAGGGCCGCCGTGGCGTGCGCCAGCTGCAGCGGCGTGACCACGGTAAAACCCTGGCCGATGCCGGTGATCACGGTCTCGCCGGGGAACCAGGGCTCATTGAACATGGCCCGTTTCCAGCTGCGCGTGGGCAGCACGCCGTCGGATTCGCCCGGCAGATCAAGACCGGTCGCGCGACCGAAACCGAACAGGGCCAGTTCCCGGGAAATGCGGTCGATGCCGAGCTCGACGGCCAGCTGGTAATAGTAGACGTTGACCGATTCGGCCAGCGCCAGCTCCAGGTCGACCCAACCGTGGCCGCCGCGCCGCCAGTCGCGGTAGCGGCGGCTATGTCCCGGCAACTGGAAGTGACCGCCGGAAAAGACCCGCGTTTCCGGGGTCACGACACCGGCATCAAGGCCGGCCAGGGACAGAAACGGCTTGACCGTCGAGCCCGGCTCGTAGCCGCCGGCGAGAAAGCGGTTGAACAAGGGCCGATGCGGATCGGCGAGCAGGGCGTTGTAGGCGCTGGCCCCAATACCATGGACAAACAGATTCGGATCGAATCCGGGCTGGCTGACCAGGGCCAGCACTTCACCGCTGTCGACGTCCAGCACGACCACGGCGCCGGCAAGCTCGCCCAGCGTCGCGATCCCGGCCTGCTGCAGCTCCAGGTCTATGCTCAGAGAAAGATTTTCTCCAGGCGAAGGCGCATTGCGTTCCAGCACCCGCAACACCCGCCCCTGGGCATTGGTTTCGACCCGCTCGAGACCGGGATGTCCCTGAAGTGTCGACTCGTACTGGCGCTCGATGCCGGTCTTGCCGACGTGGCTGGTGCCCCGGTAGCGCTCGACCGGCAGTCGCTGAAGATCGCGCTCATCGATCCTGCCGACATAACCGATCACATGCGCCAGTTCAGGTCCGTGCGGATAATGCCGGGTCAGGTACGGCTCGATCTCGACGCCGGACAGACGGTGGCGGTGGATGGCCAGGCGCGAGACCTGCTCCTGGCTCAGGTTGGATTTCAGGGTGACCGCCTCGAACCGACGCGAACGCTGGCGCTGGCGCTCGAAGCGCTCGAACTCCTGCGGATGGATTTCGACCAGTGCCGACAGCTCTTCCAGGGTGTCGGCCAGGTCCGGGGTTCGTTCCGGCACGATCACGAGCCGGTAGGCCGGCAGATTCTCGGCCAGCACCCGCCCGTGCCGGTCGAGGATCAGGCCACGATTGGGCGGCAGCGCCCGCAGCCGGATCCGGTTGTCCTCGGCCCGGCTGGCGTAGAGCTCATGATCGATCACCTGCAGGTTGGCAAAGCGCAGCCCCAGCAGGCCCAGCACGACGATGACGATGGCCACCAGCCAGCGATAGCGTCGTCCGATCACGCCCAGTTCGGCCTGCTCGTCGCGCACGGGATCGACCGATCGCGCCAGCATGGTCAGGCCCTTCGCAGCCGCGCTTGCCGGCGCAAGCGGTCGAGCAGCAGGAACAACCAAGGCCAGAACAGGACGCTGACCACCGGACTGAGCCACCAGGACCACTGCGGCCAGCCTTCGCCGGCCAGGCCCACGACCCACAGGTGCACGATCCGGTCGTTGAACAGCAGCGCCAGCACCACCGCAGCCTGCTGCCAGGGCGGAAAGAACCGGATTCGGGCATGAAAGCGTTCGAGCAGGTAGCACAGGATGACCAGGCCGAGTGCGTGCTGGCCAAGCAGCGTCCCGGTCGCCACGTCAAGCAGCAGGCCGAGCGCAAAACCGCTGCCCATGGCGCGCAGGCGACCGGCCTCCAGGTTCCAGTAGATGAGCACCAGGGCAACCCAGTGCGGCCGCATCGGTTGCGCGACTTCCGGCAGCGGCATCAGGCTGAGCAGCAGCGCGGCTGCGAGAGAAACCGGCAACAGAAAGCCATCGGCGCCGCGCTGGCTCACGACTGCTCCTCCTCCGGGGCATCCTCGCCCTGTTCGGGGTCGGGTTCGTCTTGTTCGACCGAGGTCGAATCCGCTGCCGTCGGAGCCACCGTTTCCAGCACCAGCAAGTGGCGCGACCGATCCAGCCGCCCCAGCGGACGCAGGCGCGCCCGGGCGAAGGCCTCGCCCACCGTCCGCGAGACGTCGACGACCTCGGCCACCGGCAGCCCCGCCGGAAAGGCACCGCCCAGGCCCGAGGTCACCAGGCGATCGCCCGGCTCCAGGTCGACATTCATGGGCAGATCGTTCAGCCGCAGTTCGGTGTTCAGACCGCTACCGTAGGCGATTGTGCGCACGCCGGTCCGCTCGACCGCGATCGGCAGGGCATGATCCGGGTCGGTCAGCAGGACCACCCTCGCGCTGTGCACGAAAACCTCGTCGACCTGCCCGACCACGCCGAACGCGTCGATGACCGCCTGCCCGGACTGCAGGCCGTCCCTGCGCCCTCGGTTGATCACGACGCGGTGGGAAAACGGGTTGAGATCGATCTGCCGGATCTCGGCCGGATAAAAACCGACCTGCGGCTGCCTGGATGCGCCGAGCAACTCCCGCAGCTCGAGGTTTTCCCGGCGCAGCTCCTCGAGCATCAGCAGACGGGCCGACGACTCGGCCAGCTGGCTGCGCAATTCACCGATTTCGCTCAGCAGCTGCTGTCGGCCGCGCAGGGCGGTCCAGGCCGAACGGGCCAGGCTGAACGGGGCATCGACGAGCAGGCCGGCGGGTTCAACGATCATGCCCGCTTGATGTCGAACCTGCTCGACCCAGCGACCGCGATAATCCAGGGTCATCAGGACGATCGCCAGCAGCGCGTAGATCATCAGCCGCGACGTGCGCCCGGCCAGCTCTGCGCTGAAATTGAATGGACCGCCCGGCGCGTTCACCGTGCCGGCAGGAAAACGGGTCGCACCGGATCAGCTGGCAAAAAAGAAGTCCACCCGGCTTTCATCCATCATCTCCAGAGCCCGGCCGCCGCCGCGCGCCACGCAGGTCAGCGGATCATCGGCGATGATCACCGGCAGTCCGGTTTCTTCCATCAGCAGCTTGTCGAGGCCTCGCAGCAGCGCGCCGCCGCCGGTCAGGACGATGCCGGTATCGGCGACGTCGGCGCACAGCTCCGGCGGGGTCTGCTCCAGCGCCACCTTGACCGCGCCGACGATGCTGGCCAGCGCCTCCGACAGGGCCTCGAGGACCTCGTTGCTGTTGAGCGTGATCATCTTGGGCACGCCCTCGGCCAGGTTGCGGCCGGAAATCTGGATTTCGCTTTGCACGTCGAGGGCAAAGGCGCAGCCGATTTCCATCTTGATCCGCTCGGCCGTGGACTCGCCGATCAGCGTGCCGTAGGAGCGGCGCACGTAGTTGATGATCGACTCGTCGAAATGGTCGCCGCCGATGCGCACCGAGTTCGAATACACGATGCCGTTGAGCGACAGCACGGCCACTTCGGTGGTGCCGCCGCCGATGTCGAGCACCATCGACCCGCGCGCCTCGTGGATCGGGATGCCCGCCCCGATGGCCGCAGCCATGGGTTCTTCGATCAAAAAGACTTCGCGCGCGCCGGCGCCCTCGGCCGATTCCTTGATCGCGCGGCGCTCGACCTGGGTCGACGAGCAGGGCACGCACACCAGCACCCGCGGGCTCGGCCGCAGGACCCGGGTCGAGTGGACCTTCTTGATGAAGTGCTGCAGCATCTGCTCGGTCATGTTGAAGTCGGCGATCACGCCGTCTTTCAGCGGCCGGGTGGTGCGGATGTTGCCCGGCGTGCGCCCGAGCATCTGCTTGGCTTCCATGCCCACGGCGGCGACCGACTGCGGCCCGCCCGGGCCGCGCTCCATGCGCACCGCGACCACCGACGGCTCGTTGAGCACGATGCCCTGACCACGCACGAAGATCAGGGTGTTGGCCGTGCCCAGATCGATGGACAGGTCGTTGGAGAAGATGCCGCGTAAGCGCTTGAACATGACGATGGTGGCCTTGGCCGGACCGGAAAGGGTAGTCGCGTATTGTACAGGCCGCAATTGTTAAATGGCGGGGTAAAAAGCGTTGTCAGACCGTTGCCGAGATCGGCGATCGACTTACAATGTCGGCTGGTTTCCGCCTCGCTGCACAACAATGGCCATCCTGATCAGCGGTTCGATCGCCTACGACACCATCATGGTGTTCCCCGAGCGCTTTCGCGACCACATCCTGCCCGACAAGACCCACATGCTCAACGTGGCCTTCATGGTCCCCGAACTGCACCGGTATTTCGGCGGCTGCGCCGGCAACATCGCCTACAGCCTGAAAAAGCTCGGCGCCGAACCGCTGCCCATGGCCACGGTGGGCAGCGACTTCGACGACTACGCGCGTCATCTCGATCACCTCGACATTCGCAGCGATCATGTCCTCAGGCTGGAGGATTTCTGGACCGCCCAGGCCTACATCACCACCGACATCGACGACAACCAGATCACCGCCTTCCATCCCGGCGCCATGAACGAGGCCCATCGCCAACCGGTCCCGGCGCTCGGCGATGGCGGCATCGGCTACGGTATCGTCTCGCCCGACGGCAAGCAGGCCATGCTGGACCATTCCGCGCAGTTCGCCGCGGCCGGCATCCGCCACGTCTTCGATCCGGGACAGGGACTGCCGCTGTTCAGCGCCGACGAATTGTGCCTGATGATCGATCGGGCGGACTGGCTGACCGTCAATTCCTACGAATGGGAAATGCTGCGCAAGAAAACCGGGCTGGAAGTCGACGGCGTGATGCGCCGACTGGGCGGCGGGCTGATCATCACCCACGGCGGCGAAGGCTCGGAGCTGATCACTCGGGGCGGCAGCGAATCCATCGACGCGGTGGCCCCGGAAGCGGTTCGCGATCCGACCGGCTGCGGCGATGCCTACCGCGCCGGTCTGCTGTTCGGCCTGGAGCGCGACTGGGCCCCGGCCGACGCCTGCCGACTGGGCGCCATCCTGGGAGCGATCAAGATCGCCCACGCCGGACCCCAGCAGCATGACTTCACGCCCGGCTCGATCGCCGAGCGCTTCCAGGCCGAATTCGGCCGGCCGATGCCGGACTGATTGATGCCCTGCACAATCGGCGAGGCTGGTAGACTTCCCAAGACCATTCTTACGGCGAAGAGGCCGCGGCCATGAACCAGCAGATCGACGGCAAGCACCTGAAGGATTCCTTCCTGGGCGAAGAGCTCGACGACACCGACATCGAGGCACTGCGAAGCGTCATGACCATCAAGACGCTGGCCAAGGGTGAACTTCTGGCGGAAGAAGGCTCGACCGACCGCCATCTCTACCTGCTCGCCGACGGCGGGCTGGAAGTCCTGACCCTGCAGCACGGAGAGCCGACCCACATCTATGCCATGGCGCCCGGGGAATTTGCCGGCACGCGCGCCTTTGTCGACGGCACCGCTCGGTCGGCCTCGCTCAAGGCTCAGTGCGATTCGGTGGTCTATTGCCTGGAACCCGGACCGTTCGAAACCCTGATCGACCGGCACCCGGTCCTGGTCTACAAGATCATGCGGGCGATCTTCCGAATCACCCACTTGAACCTGATGCGCATGAATCGCGAGGCCCAGGAACTGGCCAACTACGTCTACAAGATCGGAGGCCGCTATTGACGGCGCGTTTGTATCGGCGGCGGGAATCCTTTATCTTAGTCTTGCGGATTGCCGCCTAAACACTTGAGTTTGCGAGGAGTCACCAATGAGGAAAGCACTTTTCAGCCTGGGTCTGATGGCCGTTCTGGGGCTGTTCATGGCCCCTGCCATCAGCAGCGACCAGTGCGTCACGTGTCACCAGGATAAGGAAGAAAACGCAGTGGCCGCCCATAGCGACTGCATGGCCTGTCACAGCGGCGGCGCCGAGGCGCACCTTGAGAATTTCAAGGATCACCCGGAACCGGTCAGCAACGACACCTGCACGACCTGCCACCAGCCCGACGACGATTTCAAGGCCATCTCCGCCCACGGGATGGACATGGAGTGCAGTTCCTGCCACTCGATTCACGAAGGCGAATAGTTCTCGCCGTCGGCGAGGCGATCAAAAGGCCGCAGCGGCGACGCTGCGGCCTTTTTTTCAGGCGATCCCGGGTAGGGACCCGGGTCGAACAATCGGCCCGGTCAGTTGGACACCATCGCCACACTGGAGGCCCTGCACCGCGCCCAGGCGATCAGTGCCACCGCGCTGATGTTCATCATCAAGGCATACATGATCGCCGGCACCAGCATGGCCGGCACGCCGAACAGGCTGACCGCGATGAAGATGGCCAGGGCGGCATTCTGCAGCCCGCCTTCCATGGAAACGGCCACCAGATCGGCAAGCTCCAGCCGCATCAACCGGGCGGTCAACATCCCCAGCGCCATCGTGCCGATGTTGAGTGCGAGCACATAGGGCCCCAACTCCAGGGCATGCTCGATCATCACCGAGCCCTGGCTGACGAACGCCCCGACGACAATGAAGGCGAAAGCCGCCGTGGCCAGCCGACGGGCCGGTATCCGCACCCGATCGCTGAAGCCCGCCCGGAAGTGGTTGAGCAACATGCCGGCCATCAGCGGCAGCCCGGTGACCAGGAACACGCTCAACAGAATCTGCTGTGGCGGCACCGTCACCAGCGTGGTTTCGCCCAGCAACCAGGCCTGGGACGCCCACAGGATCAAGGGAATGCTGACCATCCCGGCGACGCTGGCCAGCGCCGTTGCCGAGACCGACAGCGCGGCATTGCCACCGGCCAGCACCGTCAGCAGGTTGGACGTCGGCCCGCCCGGGCAGGCCGCCAGGATCATGATGCCGAAAGCGAATTCCGGGCGGCCGTTATAGAGCGCCACCAGGCCGGCCGCGATCAACGGCAGGAGCAGAATCTGGTTGCCCAGGGCGGCAACCAGGCCTCGCGGCGCCCGGAAGACCTCGATGAAATCACCGATTCGCAACCCCAGCCCCACCGCGAACATGATGAAAGCCAGGCCCAGCGGCAGGAGAATGTTGTTCACGTCAGTTCATTCCAGCGACAAGCTCGATGAGAATGATACCCGCACTCATGGCGAGACTCAGCAACATCTGAAACCGGGCGGTCCGTTTCAGGTTGGCGTTGCAGGCACCGGCCGTGACCGGGGGCCGCAGACTGCGTAGAATTCCCGGCAGCAACGCCAGCACCGGCAGGCCCAGTAGCGCACCCGACCAGGGGCGCCCCCACAGTGCCAGCAGGCCCAGCACCGGCGCGACCGAAACCAGCAAAAGCGCTACGGCGCGAGCCGAACCGATCGGTCCCAGCAAAATCGCCAGTGTGCGGCGACCGGCTCGGCGGTCACCGTCCAAATCGCGCAGGTTGTTGATTGTCAGTACAGCCGAGGCCGGAAGACCCACGGCCAAGCCGGCAAAAATGATCGGCCCAGTCACGCTGCCGCTGTACAGCCAGGCGACGCCGCCTACGGCCACCAACCCGAAAAAAACCAGTACAACCAGCTCCCCAAACGGCCCGCGCGCAATGGGTCTCGGTCCGCCGGAATAGGCCCAGGCCGCCGCCACCGCAACAAGGCCGATCCAGACCATCGGCCAGCCGCCGATGGTCACCAGGTAGGCACCGGCCAGCACGGCCAGGGCGAAACAGGTCCTCGCCGCAGTCAGCACCGCTCCGGCCGTAGCCCAGCCCAGCGCCGTAACCCGCGGTGGCCCAGTACGGTTTGCGTCGTCGGTGCCATCGAGCGCGTCGGCCGCGTCGTTTTGCAGGTTGGCACCGATCTGCATCAAGGCTGCAGAGAACGCGGCAGCCAGCGAAATATCCAGCCGCACGGCACCGCTTTCAACCCAGCCGGCCACGGAGCCGACCAGCACCGGCGCGAGCGACAGCGGCAGCGTGTGAGGCCGGATCGCGTGCCAGGCGACGGTCACCAGGGAGGGTGTGGATTCAGTCATCGGAAAACGGCGCGGCCATCTTGCCCATGTGCTGGAGAATGGTCTGATGAACATGGCCTTGCAATAGAATCGCCTCGCGCCGCCCCGGCGGATCGAACTCCATGCCGTAGAGAGTGCCGGCAACATCGTCGGCGGCCGCGAGCACCGTGGTGTTGCGAATGGTCGCCTTCAGCCGGATCTCCTCGCTAAAACCGGCCACCGTGACGCGCATCGCCACCGCCAGCCGATCGCCGACACCGCCGAGACGGCTGCTGGCGCTGACCAGGGCCCCGGTCGTGCTGACGTCGCGGGTACGCCCGGCAAACGCCGCGCTTCCCCGGTCCGGCTGATCGTCGTTAAGAAGGCGGCGGATGGAGACCACGCAATCCAGGCTGACGCGCAAAGCCTTGCGCACGCTGCTGCCCTGCAGTTGCGCGGGGAAGGCCAGATGCAGGTAGGGATAGGGCCGCGCGCAGCTGCGCAGCACCTTCGAATCGAAACCGACGACTTCATTGCCGATCATCAGGCGCACGACCACCGCCTGATCCTGGCGAACGAGCATGATGCGTCCGCCGACCTGCGGGGTGGCGACGATGATGCTGCGACCCGGATAGCAGCCAACGACCCTGACAAAATGACGGTCGCCGACGCTGTCGTTGGCGAACTGCAGCTGCAGCGAATCGCCGACTTCCAGCCCCAGGCTCGCGCTGTCCATCACCCGCTTTCACTCCCGATCCGGTTGGGCAGGTTTCATCTTACCCGCTGGGCCCAGGCCTGGGTCATTCACAGACCCGGGCGGAATTGACCTGAGTCAACCCGATCCAGCGCAGATCGTCGTAGGCTGAACTTTCAGACAACGTCTCCGAGTATTCCGGCCTACCCCCGCTGACGGCGCACCCACCAGCCGCCACCGGGCAGGGCCGGAATACCGCCGAGGCGGCACCAGGGTGCCGTCGAGGCCGGGGCAAACGCCGGAAACGGCCTTGCCTTCCGTTTCTTTTGAAAAGGAGCACTTCAGTGCAGACCCTGCAAGACCGGTTTGGCCGGCGCTTTTCC
>JAWLFD010000122.1:0-7203 GCA_041685745.1 Wenzhouxiangella sp. | reverse complement strand
CGTCATCGGGGCCGTGCTCGCCATGATCCAGCGCGAACTCAAGCTGATGCTGGCCTATTCCACGGTCACCAACATCGGCTACATCACCCTGGGGCTGGGCCTGGCCACCCCGGCCGCGGTCAGCGGCGCGCTGGTCCACATGGGCCTTCACGCCGTGATCAAGACCGGCCTGTTCCTGTCCGCCGGCGCGCTGCTGCTGAGCACGGGCCTGAGCCGAATCGACGATCTCCGCGGCCTGGCGCAGCGCATGCCGGTCAGCAGCGCGGCCCTGACCCTGGGCCTGCTGGCCGTGGCCGGGCTGCCGCCGACGGCCGGATTCGTCGGCAAATGGCAGATCGCGCTGGGCGCGCTCGAAGCCGGGCAACCCTGGCTGATCGCCGTGATCATGAGCGGCGCCCTGCTGACGCTGGCCTGGGCGATCCGGATCATCAACAGCCTGTACTTTCTTCCACCGGCGCGCAGCCAGGTGCTGACCGCCGCGGAGGCACCGCTGACGACCCGAGCGCCGATCCTGATGCTGGGTGTGGTGGTCATGCTGGGCGGTCTGGCAGGGGCCACGGTGCTGGAATGGATCGAGCCGCTGACCCGGCGCATCCTGGAAGCCGGACATGGTCACTGAGCTGTTCGATCTTCGCCCGGTTCTGGCACCGCTGGTCTCGGCCCTGTGCGCTCTGGGGATCGTGCTGCTCGGTCACCACGATCGCTGGCGCATCACCCTCAGCCTGGCTGCAGCGATCGTCAAGTTCGGCCTGGTGTGGTCCATGCTGCCGGCGACCCTGTCCGGCACGGTGTTCGTGTTCACCGCCGGCGAGATTCTGCCCGGGCTGCCGTTCGCCTTCCGGGTCGATGCCCTGGGCATGTTCTTCGCCCTGGTCTCTTCGACCCTGTGGGTATTGACCACGATCTACGCCATCGCCTACATGCGCGGAAGTCACGCGCTGCGCAGGTTCTTCGGTTTTTTCGCCCTGTGCATTTCGACCACGGTGGCGATCGCGTTTGCCGAGAACCTGCTGACCCTGTTCATCTTCTACGAGTTGCTGACCCTGTGTACCTACCCGCTGGTGATCCACAGCGGCACGCTCAAGGCACGTCGGGCGGGACGCCGTTACCTGGCCTACACGCTGTCCGGCGGTGCCGCGCTGCTGGCCGGGATGGCGTTGCTCTACCACCTCACCGGCAGCCTGAGCCTGAGCCAGCCCGGTCTGCTTGACCCGGCCACGCCACCGCGGCTGCTGTTGACCCTGTTCGTGCTGTTGATCGGCGGCTTTGCCGTCAAGGCGGCCGTCATGCCCCTGCACGCCTGGCTGCCCAGTGCGATGGTCGCGCCGACGCCGGTCAGCGCGCTGCTGCACGCCGTGGCCGTGGTCAAGGCCGGCAGTTTCGGGCTGCTGCGGGTCATCTACAACGTCTTCGGCGTCAACCTGCTGGCCAGCCTGGGCTACACCGTGGTGCTGGCCGCGATTGCCGCGCTGACCATCATCGTCGCCTCGATCATGGCGCTGCGCCAGGACGTGATCAAGCTGCGCCTGGCCTGGTCGACGATCAGCCAGTTGTCCTACATCGTGCTGGCGGCCTGCCTGCTGACCCCGCTGGCCGCGCTGGCCGCGGTCATCCATATCGCCAACCAGGCCTTCGCCAAGATCACCCTGTTCTTCGTCGCCGGCGCGATCGAGAAGCGCACCGGCAAGACCCGGGTCTCGGAGCTCGATGGCCTGGGTCAGGTCATGCCGTGGACGATGGCTGCCTGCACGATCGCCTGCCTGAGCTTCATGGGCGTGCCGCTGCTGGCCGGATTCATCACCAAGTGGTATCTGTCGGCCGGAGCGCTGGCGGCCGGCATGCCGATCTACGTCGCGGTGATGATGCTCAGCACCCTGCTCAACGCCGCCTACTGGCTGCCGATCGTGTACCGGGCGTTTTTCAAGCCGTGTCCGGATCCGGACCTGTCCCGAGGTGAACCGGAACTCCTTTTGCTGGGACCCATCCTGGCGTGTGCGGCCTACGTGGTCGTGCTGGGCATCGGCGCCCAGGCCCCGGCCATGCCGTTCGCCCTGGCCGAATCAGCGGTCGATTTCGCCTTCGGTCTGGAGGTATCGCGACCGTGACCGCCGTCTCCCTGCCGTCGCTGCTGCCGCTGTGGATCATCGCCGTGCCACTGGCCGGCGCGGCACTGCTGGCCGGCGTGGGTCGGCATCGGCGGCTGCTGGGTCCGGTCGTGCTGGGCACGGGCGGCCTGTGCTTGGGCCTGGTCGTCGTCCTGGTCATGACGGTCCGCCTGGGCTTCCAGCCCGAACTTTCGTTGATGGAGCTGGTCCCGCCGCTGCGCTTCGTGCTGCGCGCCGATGCCCTGGGCACCCTGTTTGCGCTGCTCATTGCCAGCCTGTTCCCGCTGGCCACCGCCTATGCGCTGCGATTCATGGCCGATGACTCCCGTCTTCAGGGGTTTCTGGCCCTGGTATTGCTTTGTCAGGCGCTGATGCTGGGCGTGGCCTTTGCCGCCAGCCTGATCACCCTGCTGGCGTTCTACGAGCTGTTCTCGCTGATCAGCTACGTGCTCATCGTCCATGAGCGCAGCCCCCGCGCGCGCGCGGCAGGTCTGAAGTACATCCTCTACATCGTCAGCGGTGGAGTATTCATCCTCACCGGCATCATCCTGGTCTACTTTCTCGCCGCCGATGTGCGCTTCGTGCCCGGCGGCCTGCTCGACTCCGGCACGACCCACCCCGCGGCCCTGGTAGCCTGGATCTGCTTCATGGTCGGATTCGGGATCAAGGCGGCGCTGATGCCGCTGCACGGCTGGGTGGCCGATGCCCATCCGGCCGCGCCCACGCCGTTCTCGGCCCTGCTGTCGGGGATCATGGTCGCGGCCGGCAGCTTCGGCATCCTGCGCGTCGTGTTCGAAACCTTCGGTGTGGAGTTGCTCGGCCGACTCGGCGTGATGCCCTGGCTGGCCGCGGCGGCCGGGCTCAGCGCCTTGCTCGCCGGCGCCCTGGCTCTGGGCGAAGACGAATTCAAGCGCCGCCTGGCCTATTCGACCGTCAGCCAGATGGCCTACGTGGTCATGGCCGCTGCCATGCTCGGCGAACTGGCCCTGGTCGGTGGCCTGGTTCACCTCAGCCATCACGCCTTCATCAAGGCCGGGCTGTTCTTTTGCGCCGGGCTGATCGTCACCGTAACCGGGTACAAGCACGTCAGTCAGTTCGACGGCCTGGCCCAGCGCATGCCGGCCACCGCGATCCTGCTGACCCTGCTGGCCCTGGCCATGGTCGGCGTGCCGCCGCTGTCGGGCTTTGTCAGCAAATGGCTGCTCGGGGCCGGGCTGATGGAGGCCGGCGGCATCCTGCCGCTGCTGGTCTTGCTGCTGGGCTCGCTGCTGGCCGCCGCATACCTGTGGCCGGTCATTTTCCGCATCTGGCTGCCAGGCCCAGAACCGAATGATGCCGCAAGCCACTCTGAGCAAGCCCCCGGCCTGATGCTTTCGATGCTCGCCGCCACCGCTGGCATCACCCTCCTGCTGGGCCTGGCCGCGTCTCTGCCCGGCCTGCCCTTGGAACTGGCCCGAATGGCGGCGGCAGCCATGATCGGTGGCGGTGGATGAACATGCTCTCGGCTCTGGTCCTGCTGCCGCTGCTGGCCGCCTGCCTGTTACCGATCCTGCGCTCCCGGGACGGGCAGAACGCGCTGGCCGTCGCCACCGTGGTACTGGTCCTGGTCGGACTGCTTTCCATGGCACCGGCGATTGTCCAGGGGGAGCCTGCGAGCGCGCGCCTGCCCGGCCTGCTCGGCCATTTCCATTTTCTGGCCGATCCATTCGGCCTGGTGTTTGCCCTGGTCGGTACCTTCGTGTGGCTCAGCGCCACGATCTATGCGACCGCCTACCTCGGCGACGATCCGGCCCGGCCAAGATTTCTGTCGATCTGCCTGGTGCTGCTGGCGGCCAACCTGGGCGTGTTCCTCGCTGCCGATCTGCTGACCCTGTTCGTGTTTTTCGAGCTGCTCGGCCTGGTCGCGGTACTGGTGGTGGTGCACTCGGGCAGCGAGGAGGCGCGTTCGGCCGGCATCACCTACTTCTGGATGACGCTGGCCGGGGGCATCGCGCTGCTGGCGGCGGTTCTGGCCGTCCAGTCGCAGGCCGGCAGCCTGGCCTGGCAGCCGCTGCCCGAGGCGGTCAGCTCCGGCTGGCGCTGGACCATCTTCGGCCTGATGCTGGTCGGTTTCGGCGTCAAGGCCGGCATGGTGCCGCTGCATATCTGGCTGCCGGCGGCCCATCCGGTCGCACCGGCGCCGGCCAGCGCGATTCTTTCGGGGGTGATCATCAAGGCCGGCGCCTACGGCCTGTTCCGCTGCATGAACATGCTCATGAGCGCATCGCCGGGCACATCGGCCTGGAGCCAGGCCGTCGACATGGGCCTGGTTCTGACCCTGTTCGGTATCGCGACCCTGGTGATCGGCGTGGTCCTGGCGCTGGGCCAGCATTCGGCCAAGCGCATGCTGGCCTGGCACAGCGTGAGCCAGATGGGCTTTGTCATCACGGGCCTGGGTCTCGGTGCCTTCCTCGCCGGCGACGGCGCCATGGCCACGGCCGGCGGCCTGCTGCACGTGGTCAACCATGCCCTGTTCAAGTCCTGCCTGTTCCTGGGCGCAGGTGCCGTCGCGCTGCGCACGGGTAGCGCCGACATGTACCGACTGGGCGGCCTCTGGCGCGACATGCCCGTCACTTTTACCTGCATGCTGATCGCTGCTGCCGGAATTACCGGGATGCCGCTGTTCAACGGTTTCGTGAGCAAATGCATGATCCACCATGGCCTGGTCGAGGCCGGCCAGCGCGAAGGCGGCCAGGTCCTGGTTTACGCCGAGTGGCTGTACCTGGCGGCCTGCGCCGGCACGGCGGCTTCGTTCATCAAGTTCATCGGCCTGATCTTCCTGAAACGACCGCGGCAGCCGCACCCGGTGCGGGTGCGCGAGGCCCATCCGGCCATGCTGGTCGGCATGCTGCTCCCAATCATTCCCATCGCCTGGCTGGGCTGGCGGCCGCACGGGCTGCTCGAGTCCGTGTTCTCCCCCGCGCTGGCTGGTCAGGGCATTTCCCCACAGCCGATCACCTACTATCTCGAGCATTACTTCCTGAGCGGCCAGGACCTGGCAGCCTCGGTCGGCATGCTGGGCGGCGGCCTGGTGGTTTTCGTCGCCGGCATGAAGTTCGGCTGGTTCACGCTGAGCCTGCCCCGCACCCTCGGCGTTGCCTGGTGGTATCGCAGGATGGGGGTCGGGATGATCGATTTGTGCCTGCGGCTGGCCCGGCTGGCGGCTGCCGCGCGCGCCGCGGTCCCTGAAAGGATGCAGACGCTGTATCGCAAGCCCTCATGGCGCGCGGCTGGCCGACTGGTCCGTCCAGGGCGGAGCAAACTTCCCAGGGATGCACTGTTCGAGGCACTGAACCGGCAACGCGATCGGCTGCTTGGGACGGCGGACCGGCTGGCTCGGCGCGATCAGGCGCGCTATCCGGGCGACGCCCTGGTCAACAGCAGCCACATGTTCGCCGGCTGGCTGGGTACCGAACTGGTCCGGCGCGGCATGGTCAGCCACCGCGGCACGGCAGCCGAGATAGCCGCAGACGAGACGTTCTGCCAAAAACTGGCCGAGCGCGCGGTCGGACTGGCCCGAAAACAACTCGATGAAGGACTGGAAACGGTCGAGATTCAGCAAGCCCTGAGCGAACTCGACCCGGTGCTGGGCCCGGACCGCGCTCCCTCCGATCACAACTGGCCGGAGCGACGCTGGCCGGCCGAACTGGCGGACATGGCGCTGGCACCCGATCATGCGCACTGGCCGGTCAGTGAGAGCCTGGCCCAGGGCGCGCTCATCCGTGCCGTCCGGGGACGGGTCAGGAAAGTCGCCCAAGACCTGAGTACGGGGTTGCTGGTCGCCTTCCTGATCCTGATGCTGCTGGGTCTGTTCCTGATGAGCCAGTAGGCCAGGCGACGACAACTTACAATGCCGCCTTCACCCACCGTGCCGAGAAGACGCCATGCAAGATGCCATCGCCAGGCTGCCCAAGATCGAGCTGCACCTGCATATCGAAGGCTCGCTGGAGCCCGAGTTGATGTTCCAGCTGGCCGAGCGCAACGGCATCGCCCTGCCATGGGACTCGGTCGAAGCGGTGCGCGCAGCCTATGACTTTTCCGACCTGCAGAGCTTTCTCGACCTCTACTATGCCGGGGCCAGCGTGCTGCTGACCGAGCAGGATTTCCATGACCTGACCTGGGCCTACCTGCAACGCTGTCACGACGACCGGGTTCGTCACACCGAGATTTTTTTCGATCCGCAGACGCATACCGACCGCGGGGTGGCTTTCGAAACAGTCGTTGGCGGGATTACCCGGGCGCTGGATGACGGGCGCGACCGACTCGGCATCAGCTCCCAGCTGATCCTGTGCTTCCTGCGCCACCTGAGCGCCGAGGCCGCCATGACCACCCTCGAGCAGGCCCTGCCGTGGAAGCAACGGATCATTGCGGTCGGCCTGGACTCGTCTGAAAAGGGCAACCCGCCGGAGAAATTCCAGGCCGTGTTCGACCGGGCCCGCGCCGAGGGTTTCCTGACCGTCGCCCACGCCGGGGAAGAAGGCCCGGCCGACTACATCGGCCAGGCCCTGGACCTGCTCAAGGTCGAGCGCATCGATCACGGCGTGCGCTGCACCGAAGACCCGGCCCTGGTCGAACGGCTGGTCGCCGAGCAGGTCCCGCTGACCGTCTGTCCGCTGTCAAACGTCAAGCTGTGCGTGTTCGACCGACTCGAGGATCACAACCTGAAGGCCCTGCTGCGGCGGGGACTTTGCGTGACGGTGAACTCCGACGACCCGGCCTATTTCGGCGGCTACATCGGCGAGAACTTCCAGGCCACGGCCCGGGCGCTGGAACTGAGTCTCGACGACATCGAGCAGCTGGCGCGCAACGCCGTCCAGGCGGCCTTTGTCGAACCCGATCGTCGCGAGCAACTGCTGGCCGAGATCGAGCGCTGGCGCGCCGCGGCACCGCTTGATCAGGCACGCCCCGACCGAGCGGGTCGGTAATCTTTGACATGAACCACCGAATCGCCGTGATAACGCCGTTCCGGATCTACCTGCTGTTTTCAGCAACATCCCGACGATCGTCATGGCCGGCATCCGGGACGGCCTGGACCGCCAGCGCAATCGCGCGACGCGAC
>JAWLFD010000004.1:0-28769 GCA_041685745.1 Wenzhouxiangella sp. | reverse complement strand
CCTGGTCGAACTCGTGCAGGGCTTCGACTTTGGCGGGAATGGCTAGGCACATGGTGAGAATTCGCTCCGTTGCGTGGCAAACAGGTACATCAGATATAGATTTACCTTAACGCAGTCCGGCCCAGCCGGAATTGCGCTGGGTCAATTCGCCGGCGCCGACGGAAAGGCCGAATCGGTGATCGAGGACCGCCGAGACCGCAGTGGCGCAGGCGCAGTGCGATACGGGCAGCCAACCGGAGTCTGCACACCGCGCCGGGATGAAGCAATGGCGTCGGCCCTCCCAGTCCATTCACGTTCGCCTTGGCCCCGCTAAGCGGCCAAAACCTCCGCCAGCAGTTCAGGCGGGTGGCGGGCCCGGCCAAGCCGATGCCGTTCACGCGCTAGTGGGCCATGCGGCTAGTCGGCAAGGCTGCGCAGGGCCTTGAGCATGTCCAGGGTGCTGACGATGCCCACCACGCCGCCGTCACGGGTGACGACCAGGCGGTGGATCCGACCCTGGATCATGGTGTCGGCCATGGTCGCAATATCGGTGCTCTCGTCGACGGTGTAGATGACCGAGGTCAAAATATCGGCCACCGTCATGCCGTCATCGTCGTCGACGACGTGGAACGGCCGCAGCTCGGTCTCGTCGAGCTCGTCCTCCCAGCCCTGGAGAAAGAAATCGCCGACGTGCTCGCCGCCGCGAATCGAGCTGCGATGGCCGTCGTTGGCCACGATATCGGTCACCGACACCACCCCGACCAGCAGCCCGTCGCGGTCGAGCACCGGCGCGCCGGAAATGCCGTGTTCGGTCAGCTTCGCGGCCAGCTCATGCACGGTCATGTCGTCGTGCACCAGCACCACGTCGGGGTTCATGATGTCTTTCGCGGTCAGTTTTCCAAGCGCTTTCATGCAGTGTCCTGTTGTCCGTTGGCAGCTCTGATGGGTTGGCCGGCTCATGATAAGAGGAACCTGCCGGAATCAGTATGCAGTGGGTTCAATGGCAAGCCGCGTATTTTACGCTCAACCGCTCGGTCGGGTTCCGAGGGTTGCGGCCGAAGCGCCGCTGGCGGGAAATTCGGGTCGGGTGTTGCGGTCAGCGGCGGTGCCGCAGCCAGTTGAAGAAGTGCAGTCGGAAGCCGGGTACGCGCAGCAGCCAGCCCAGCCAGCGGCCGCGCCGGGCCGGGTCCAGTTCAACGATCGGAACGCCCCGAGACGTCAGGACCAAGGATTGGTCCGACAGCGCCAGTCCGGCGGCCACTTTGCGCAGATTGTGGAGCCCGCGATAGTCAGACGGCAGCTGACGGAAGACCGCCAGCGATGTGGTGTCGACCCGCACGCCGCGTCCGCGGGCGCGCACGCTGATCGAATCCGATCCGGCCCGGATGGCCAGATCGGCTTCGATGTCGAGCGGGCCGCGCACTTACTTGGCGGGCGTTTTCAGGTCACGGGCGCGAATGACCAGCGAGCCATTCATGCCCCAGCGCGCGTACTGCGCCTTGTCGCCGGGACCGGACGGCACGTCCAGGTGAAAATCCTTGAACTCGTAGGTGATCTCTGCGTTGCGGCCGGTGAGCTTGTCATACAGGCTGATGGCCAGCTCGGACCAGTCTTTCGGATGTTCTGCCATTCTTGCGCTCCTTGGCGGTGTTGGATGTAAGGATTGGGAATCGGGTGCCACTCAGGGACCCTCAGGCAGGTTCAACCGACCTGCAGCGGAAACCGCAGGTCCATTCCCCTACTCGACTTTCATCGAAACACGCAGATGGTGAACCAGCCGTGAAACCGAAGCGCTGGACGGTCCGGCAACTTTACGCGGCGGCCCGCGCCATGGCCAGGAGCCGGTCGGCGAAGGCATCGACCTGGTCGTAGTCGGTGTAGTCGATCACGGTGCTGCGATCGGTCGGGCCGTCGGTGAACTTCATCGTCAACTGGATCATGATCCGGTCGAGAAAGCCGTAGCTCGGATAATCGAGCTTGCCGGCGATGATCTCGACGTGGTCGGGCTTGACCGGGAGCGCGTCGAGGAACTTGCGCACGTAGACATTGCCCTCGATGGTGCGCTTTTCGGGCTTGCGCGCGATCAGATTGACCGAAAAAAAAGCGGTTCGACAATCGCTCAAACGCCCGGCGTTATCGGCCAGGAAGGCAGCCAACTGCGGATCATGCTTGCCGTAGACCACGCTGCCGCCCACGGCCACGACGCGGAAGGCCGAAGGATCCAGGTCGCTGGCCGAATGAACGTCGACCAGGCGCACCTCGGCGCCCCGGTCGTCCAGGCGCTGCTGCATGCGCTGGGTAATCGAGCGGGTATGACCATCCCGGCTGGCGTAGACGATCAGGATGTCAGGCATGGTTTTGTCTCTCCATTTCCAGGCGCTCGGCGCGCTCGCCGATCTTGCGCGTCAATCCGTTGAACAGGACCAGGTGGGGCAGATACATGGCATGCCAGTACAACAGGCCCCAGATGCCGGCCGGATGCCAGGTCGCGGTGGCGTGGATCCGGGTGCCCTCACCGTCGGGCAAGGCGACGAACTCCAGCACGCCGTCGCCGGGCGCCTTCATGCCGAAACGCAGGGTAAAACGCTCGCCCGGTTCCATGGCAATGACCTCCCAGGAGTCGATCGCATCCCCCAACTCGATGACCTCCGCGTCACGCCGAAATCGGGTTCGCCCGCGGCCGCCGACCAGCCAGTCGATCCACTCCCGGATGGTCCACAGGATATTGAGATAGAAATAGCGGTTCTCCCCGCCGATGCGGGTCATGATTTTCCACACCGCCTCCGGGCTGGCCTTGGTCCAGTAGTTGCCCGTGGCCTGCTTGCCGTAGTAGGCGCTGTGGTGGTTCATGCCGCGAAACACGAATCCGCCGTCCACCCAGCGGGTGTAGACCGGCTGGTTGCGCTCTTCCTCGTAAACCGCCTCGGTCGCCTCGCGATAGCTCAGCAAGCGCTGCGGCACCAGTTCGCGGATGCGCGCATCGTCGGCGGTGAAGTTCTGGCGCATGCCCTCGATCAGCGCCCCGGCGATCGACGAAGGCACAGCGCTGACCAGCGGCAGGAAAACGGCGGCCATTCGCTCGGTCAAAAACGGGATGCGCAGGATTTTTCTGGGCTTGACGCCGCCGACCTCGGCGATGATCCGCATCTGGTCGGCATACGACATCACGTCGGGGCCGGCGGCGTCGAAAATCTCCCCGGCCGCTTCGGGCATGACCGCCAGCTCCATGGCGTATTTGCAGATGTTCTCCAGGGCGATCGGCGGCGAGACCCGGTCGACGTAGGGTGGCGAGACCAGGAAAGGCAGGTGAAAGATTGCGTCGCGCATGACCTCGAAAGCGGCCGAGCCCGGCCCGACGATGATGCCGGCACGAATTTCGGTCACCGGCACGCCGCCCTCGCGCAGGGTATCGCCGATCCGCTTGCGCGCCACGATGTGCTGGGTGTCGGCACCGTCGGGTACCAGGCCGCCGATGTAGAACACCCGCTCGACGCCGCCGGCGGTCGCGGCCTCGGCAAAATTGCGCGCGCCGTCGATTTCGAGCTGCATGTAGTTCTTGCCGGCGCACATGGCGTGGATCAGGTAGAAGGCCACGCGCACGCCGTCGAACTTGCCGACCAGGCTGTCCGGATCGAGCACGTCCCCCTGGACGACCTCGCAGTGCGGCCAGCGCTCCGGCCAGCGCAGCCCCTCGAGTTTTTCCGGGGTGCGCGCCAGCGCCCGCACCGGAATGCCCTGGTCGAGCAGGTACGGCGCCAGGTGACCGCCCATGTAGCCGGTCACGCCGCTCACCAGCCACGGTCTGGAATCTTCCCGCGCTGGCCGGGCGGCTGGTGTATTGTCGTCATTCATGTCGCAAACCTTTCCTGGCGTCGGGAGCAGACCCGGCAGATCACAATGTATCCAATCGGCCGGTAGCGGCCGCTTGATGTGCATCAATCCCTTCCGGTGGGCGCAATGCTAGTTTTGCGGCCGTCATTGAGCCGGCCCAGCCCAAAGGACCCACGTGAAAAATTCGCTTCTGCCCGCCAGGCTTGATCTGGCGCAAAGTATCACAGGCCTGGTGCTGGCGGTCTTCATGGCCTTCCACCTGATCTTCGACTCGTCCATCCTGCTCGGTGCCGGGGCCTTCGACTTCGTATCCGCCGCGCTGGAAGGCAAGCTCATCTTCGGCGAGAAGATTCCGCTGATCACCACCGCGGTGGTGCTGGTGGTGTTCGTCATCCTCATCGCCCATGCCGGACTGGCCATGCGCAAGTTCCCGCAGAACGCCCGCCAGTACCGCACGTTCCGCAGCCACATGAAAGAGATGCGCCACGGCGATACCAGCCTGTGGTGGCTGCAGATCTGGACCGGGTTCGCGATGTTTTTCCTGGCCTCGGTCCATCTCTACATCATCATGACCCAGCCACAGACCATCGGCCCGGCCGGCTCGGCCTACCGCATCGTGTTCGAGTGGAAATGGCCGCTGTACCTGTTATTGACCATCGCTGTCGTCCTCCACGCCGCGGTCGGGCTGTACCGGCTGGCGGTCAAGTGGGGGTGGTTCGAGGGCAAGGACCCGGACCGGCGGCGCAGGACGCTCAAAAAAGCGGTCTGGATCGTGACCGCGGTGTATCTGACCATGAGCCTGGCCGCGCTCGGCGCTTTCATGCATATCGGCCTGACCGGCCAGGACCACTTCGGCACCGTCGTTGAGGGAGTCGGGCCATGAAGATCGTCTACACCGACGTGCTGGTCATCGGCGGCGGCCTGGCCGGCCTGCGAACCGCCGTCGGCGTCAAACAGCGCGGCTTCGACACCATTGTCCTGAGCCTGGTGCCGGCCAAGCGCTCGCACTCGGCCGCCGCCCAGGGCGGCATGCAGGCCAGCCTGGGCAACTCGACCATGGGCTCGGGCGACAACGAGGACGTCCACTTCGAAGACACCGTCAAGGGCAGCGACTGGGGCTGTGACCAACGCGTGGCGCGGATGTTCACGCACGTGGCGCCGAAGGCCATCCGCGAGCTGGCCGGCTGGGGCGTGCCCTGGAACCGGGTCAAGCAAGGCGAGCGCGAGGCGGTGATCAACGCCGAGCGAGTGGTCATCACCGAATCGAAGGAGGCCCACGGGCTGATTACCGCCCGCGACTTCGGCGGCACCAAGAAATGGCGCACCTGCTACACCTCCGACGGCACCGGACACGCCATGCTGTTCGCCCTGGGCGATCAGACCATCGCCAACGGCATCCCTGTCATGGAGCGCATGGAAGCCGTGGCCCTGATCCACGAGGGCGGTCGCTGCTACGGGGCGGTCGTTCGAAATCTGGTCACCGGCGAACTGACCGCCTTTCTGGCCCGCGCCACGACCATCGCCACCGGCGGTTACGGGCGCATCTACAAGGTCTCGACCAACGCGGTGATCTGCGAGGGCACCGGCACGGCCATCGCCCTGGAGACGGGGGTGGCCGAGCTCGGCAACATGGAAGCCGTCCAGTTCCACCCCACCGCCATCGTCCCGGCCGGAATTCTGACCACCGAGGGCTGCCGCGGCGACGGCGGCATCCTGCGCGACGCCAGCGGGCACCGCTTCATGCCCGACTACGAACCCGAAAAGCGCGAGCTGGCCTCCCGCGACGTGGTCTCGCGGCGCATGACCGAGCACATGCGCAAGGGGCTCGGCGTCAAGTCGCCCTATGGCGACCACCTGTGGCTGGACATCAGCGTCCTCGGCAAGGATCACGTCCACAAGAACCTGCGCGAAGTCACCGACATCTGCCGCTATTTTCTCGGCATCGACCCGGCCAACGACTGGATCCCGGTGCGCCCGACCCAGCACTACTCGATGGGCGGCATCCGCACCGACCACCGCGGCGAAAGCCGCACGCTCAAAGGCCTGTTCGCCTGCGGTGAGGCCGCCTGCTGGGACATGCACGGCTTCAACCGGCTCGGCGGCAACTCCGTGGCCGAGACCGTGGTCGCCGGCATGATCGTGGCCGAATTCATCGCCGACTACTGCGCCGATTCGGCCAGCGACATCAACATTTCCACCGGGCTGGTGCGCGAGTTCGTCGACCGCGAGCAGGCCGGACTGGACCGGCTGGTCTCGGGTAGCGGCAGCGAGCAGGCCGGCCCGATCCGCCAGCGCATGGAAGAGATCATGATCGACCAGGTCGGCATCTTCCGCACCGGCGAAGAACTCGACCGCGCCGTCGAAGAGCTTGAGAATCTGCACGCGCGCAGCCGCGATCTGGGCGTGCGCAGCAGTGCACCCGGCCCCAACCCCGAGCTGGTCGCGGCCTACCGCCTGCCGAAGATGCTCAAGCTGGCGCTGTGCGCCGCGCTGGGCGCGCGCGAGCGCACCGAAAGCCGTGGCGCGCACTTTCGCGAGGACTTTCCCCAGCGCAACGACCGCGACTGGCTCAACCGCTCCATCACCACCTGGCCGGATGCCGAGTCCGGACTGCCGAAGCTCGCTTACGAAGCCATCGGCGTGACCGACATGGAACTGCCGCCGGGCTTTCGCGGCTACGGCACGCGCAACCACATCGACCATCCCGACAGCGCCGGACGCCATGCCCGGATCGAGAAGATCCTGGAGACCGTCGATCCGGACGACCGCCACGCACGCCAGGCCGCGCTGATGCCCTTCGATCACCTGCTGCCGGAAAAATACCGGCCGCGCAACCAGCGCCTGGAGGCCACCACATGAACACCGATTCGCCGGCACCGGGGCGCACCCTGGTCTTCAACGTTTTCCGTCACAACCCGGCCGATCCCGACAGCCAGCCGCACGTGGCCCGCTACGAGCTCGAGGAATACGAGGGCATGACCCTGTTCATCGCCCTGAACCAGATTCGCGAGCGCTTCGCACCCGACCTGCAGTTCGACTTCGTCTGCCGGGCCGGCATCTGCGGCAGCTGCGGCATGGTCATCAACGGCCGACCTGGACTGGCCTGCCGCACCCTGACCTCGACCCTGCCGGCCGAGATCACCCTGGCGCCGCTGCCGCTGTTCAAGCTGATCGGCGATCTGTCGGTCGACACCGGCGCGTGGATGCGCGGGATGAGCGAGCGCCTGGAGACCTGGATCCACGAGCAGACCGCCCCGGATCTCCACGCGCTGGAAGAGCGCATGGAACCCGAACTGGCCGAAGAGATCTACGAACTCGACCGCTGCATCGAATGCGGCTGCTGTATCGCCGCCTGCGGCACGGCGCGGATGCGCGAGGACTTCGTCGGCGCCGTGGGCTTGAACAAGATCGCGCGCTTCCGGCTCGACCCGCGCGACGGGCGCGACGACGGCGACTTCTACCAGGTCATCGGCGACGACAGCGGCGTATTCGGCTGCATGAGCCTGCTCGGCTGCCACGATGTCTGCCCCAAGGAATTGCCGCTGCAGACCCAGATCGCGTTCATGCGACGCAAGATGGTTGCGGTATCCTTCAAGGGATGAGTGACTCGATTTCCGTCGGCATCGACGCGCTGGCTTTTTCCGGTCCGGCCGCTTTCGTCGACCTGACCGACCTGGCCCGCGCCCGCGGCGTCGATCCGGCCAAGTTCACCCACGGCCTGGGCCAACACCGCATGGCCATCGCCAGCCCCTGCGAGGACACCGTCACCATGGCGGTCGAGGCCGGCGCCCGGGCGCTCAAGACCTTCGACGTCGACCCGGCCGACATCGGCACGCTGATCGTCGGCACCGAGACCGGGGTCGATCACAGCAAGCCGGTGGCGGTCTACGCCCACGATCTGCTGGGCCTGGACGAGCGCTGCCGGACCTTCGAGACCAAGCACGCCTGCTACGGCGCCATGGCCGGACTGAGCTCGTCGATGGACTGGATCGCTTCGGGGCGGGCGCGCGGACGCAAGGCGCTGGTGATCGCGTCCGACATCGCCAGCTACGGTCTGGGCACGCCAGGCGAGCCCACCCAGGGCGCCGGTGCTGTGGCCATGGTGGTCACCGATCAGCCGCGCCTGCTGCACATTCAGCCGAGCACCATCGGCGACTACACCCGCCAGGTCATGGATTTCTGGCGTCCGCTGTATTCCAAGCACGCCCTGGCCGACGGCCACTACTCGATCCAGTGCTATCTCGATGCCCTGAAGGGCGCGCGCCTGGATGCGGTCGGCGAACGCCATGATCTGCTCGACAGTCTGAGCGCCTGCCTGTACCACGTCCCGTTCGTCAAGATGGCGTTCAAGGCGCACCAGCGCGAGATGGAAATGGAGCAGGGTCATGCCATCAGCAAGGCCGAAGCCGCGCACTGGCAGCAACTGACCGAAAGCTACGAACGTCTGTGTGCGCCCTGGCTGACACTCAACGCCGAGGTCGGCAACATCTATACCGGCTCGCTGTTTCTATCGCTGATCGACCTCCTGCGCCAGGCCGGCGGCAGGCTGGCCGGCAGCGACATCAGCCTGTTTTCCTACGGCAGCGGCTGCGGAGCCACCTACTGCCTGGGTACGGTCAACGAGGCCGCGGGTCAGTGGCAATCTGCCCTGGACCCGACACCGGCGCTGGCCAGACGCCGTCGCCTGACCATCGCCGAATACGAAAACCTGGTCCGCGCCAGTGAACACGCCGACCGCGCCGAAATGCTGGACCCGGCCGACTTCGGCCTGTCCGGCGGACTGTATTACATGGGCACGCGCAACGACCGCCGCCACTACGAGCGCGGCTAGCGGCATGGGAAAACGGCAGAGGCCGATCCGGTCGAACCGGCCCGGATGATCGATCAGCCCTTGGCGGTCGGCTCGCTGCGAACCTCTTCTGCAGCCTCTTCGACCGCGGACTCGGTTTCGTTCATGCCCTTGCGGAAGTCACGGATGGCACCGCCCAGATCGCCGCCCAGGCTGCGAATCTTCTTGGTGCCGAAGACCAGCATGACGACAACGAGAAGAATGATCAGCTGGGGAACTCCGATATTGCCGATACCCATGGTGCACCTGCCTGTCAGTGTCATTGAAAAAAGCAATCTAGCAAAGGCCTTCCGCGACCGGCTTGACCCAGGTCAACTCCACTGCCCGAGGAAAGATGGATGTCGAAACCACGTATCGTGATTGTTGGCGGCGGCGCCGGCGGAATTGGCGTGGCTACTCGCCTCGGCCGGCGCCTGGGCCGCAAGAACAAGGCCGAAATCATCCTGGTCGACATGGCCGAGGCCCACGTCTGGAAGCCCCTGCTGCACGAAGCGGCCACCGGCTCCCTGGATACCGGCATCGATGCGATGAGTTATCGCGGACATGCCCGGGTCAACGGCTACCGCTTCCAGCAGGGCAGCCTGGCTGACGTTGACCGCGAGCACCGCACCATCACCCTGGCACCGATCATCGACGACGGCCAGGAACTGCTGCCGGCGCGCCGGATCGCCTACGATCACCTGGTCATCGCGGTGGGCAGCGTGGCCGACGACTTCGGCATTCCCGGCATCCAGCAGCACTGCCGCTTCCTCGACACTACCGCCCAGGCGCTGGACATCCAGCAGACCCTGCGCAAGCGCTTTCTGCGCTACGCGCGCGAGGAGCGGCTGGACGAAAAGATCAAGGTGGTGATCATCGGCGCCGGCGCGACCGGCGCCGAAATGGCCGCCGAAATGGCCAATGCCGCCGACCAGCTGCGCGGCTACGGCTTCAACGTCCATCCCGGCATGCTGTCGATCACTCTGGTCGAGGCCGAGCCCCACATCCTGCCGGGTGTGCCGCGGCCAGCCATCCGCGAATCGGTGGCCCGGCAGTTGGCCGACATGGGCGCCGAGACCCGAACCGGCCAGCGCGTGGTACGTGCCGAGCCGGGACGCATCCTGCTGGCCGACGGATCGGTGCTCGAAACCGACCTGGCCCTGTGGGCGGCCGGCATCAAGGCGCCCGACGTGCTGGCCGGCATCGGCGGGCTGGAAACCAACGCGTCCAACCAGTTAGTTGTCCAACCCAACGCCCAGACCACGCACGACGAGCGGATCTTCGCCATCGGCGATTGCTGCGCATGCCCCCAGCCGGACGGCAGCCTGGCTCCGCCGCGCGGCCAGGTCGCGCGGCAGATGGGGCACATGGTGGTGCGCAACCTCATCGATCTGCTGAACGGCCGCCAAGCGCACCGCGAGTACGTGTACCGGGATCTGGGTTCGCTGGTCAACCTGTCACGCTTCCACACCGTGGGCAATCTGTTCTCCTTCCTCGGCGGCGGCATCATGGTCGAGGGTCGGCTGGCCCGCTTCACCTACCACTCGCTGTATCGCCGCCACCTGCTCGAAGTCTACGGGCCGGTGCGGGGCAGCCTGATGATGGCCGTACGCCAGCTCAGCCAGTTCCTCCGGCCGGCGCTGAAGCTGCATTGACCGGACAATTTTCGCCCGGGCGCTACGCGATCCGAAGCGCTGCTAAACTTCGGCAATGGGACAGGAACTCGGCAGTCGGCTGGCCTGCTATTTCGTCGGGCTGGCGATCGGCCTGGCGCTGAGCCTGTTTCCCGGCGACACCGCATCGGCCGGGCGCGACGAGCGCGCCGCGGAGTTCGAGTTCGATCGCCTCTCCGATCACCTCGGCGGGCGCCAGTCGACCGTCTACGAAATCTTCGAGGACCCGTTCGGGTTCATCTGGTTTGCCGGCGATACCGACGGCCTGCTGCGCTTCGACAGCCAGGAATGGGTGCTGTGGTCCGACGGTCTTATCGAGAACAACACCCGCAGCAACATCTCTACGCTTCGGGTAAGCCCGGACGGGCGAGTGTGGGTCGGCAGCTGGGGCAACGGACTGCAGTACTGGGACCCGGATGCCGAGGCCTTCGTGCAGTTTCTGCCCGACCCGGCCGATCCCCATGCGCTGGCGGCCAACCGGGTCCAGCGGCTGATGATCGACCGTCGGGAACGGCTGTGGGTCGGGACCACGTCCGGCATCAATATCGTCGAGCCCGACCAGCCGAACGAACTGCGCCGCTTTGCCCACGACCAGCCCGACCATCCGCTCCACGACCAGCGCATCTGGGGCATGGTCGAGCATGCCAGCGGCTACTGGTTTGCCACCTCCGGCGGACTGTATCGGCTCTCGCCGGATCTTTCGGAATGGACCCGCCTGCTGCTCGACGAAGATGCGGCGGAGCGCTTCGAGCGCGGCGCCGAAGTCCGGACCGTGGCCGTGGCCCACGGCCAGATCTGGGCCGGATCGCAGCTCGGGGTGTTTCGCTGGGACCCTGATCGCGATGCACTGATCCGGGTCGAATTCGAGCAAGACCCGGACCGGCCCATGCCGCGCATCAATGCCATCCTGGAAAGCCGCAACGGCGGCATATGGGTCGGCGCGCACGACGGCCTGTACCGCATTGACGAGCGCCAGCCCCGCTTCACCCTGCTCGATGACGGCTATCACCTGATTGCCGACGTCGACATCCGCACGCTCTACGAAGACAGCGAAGGCAACCTGTGGATCGGCAGTCGCGATCGCGGCATCATCCGGGGTCAACGCCGCGACCGGGTATTCATACCGCTGGCCGAGGACGCGCCAGTGGATTTGACCGACGAGGCGTCGCGCCTGACCTCGGCCGTCCTGAATGATCGCGCCGGTCGGCTCTGGCTGGGCGTTCCCGGGGGGCTTTTGCGGCGCGGTCGTGACGATCGATGGGCCTCCTGGACCTTTCCAGCCGACTCCGGCGTGCGTCGAGTCGAAGGCCTGGTTCAGGATGCGACCGGCTCGGTCTGGGTCGCGACCGACAGCGGGCTGTTTGTCATTGGCGAAGACGACCAGCTAAGCCCCGAGGAGCGACTGTTCGAGACCCTGGACATCGCCAACGTGCCCGTCAATTCCATCCTGGCCGCAGCCGACGGCACGCTCTGGCTGGGGCTGTGGAACATCGGTATCGTGCGCTGGGATCCGCAGACCAACCGGGTGATTCATGCCGGGCTTGAAGAACTGCGCGATATCCGCGCCGACCTGGTCTACCAGATCAGCCGCGACCCGGCCGGCCAACTCTGGGCGGCCACCCGCTATTCGGGCGTCTTCCGGCTCGAGCAGGATCGCTGGGAACGCGTTTCGATCCAGCAGAACGGCCAGGCTTACGCGCCCAGTTTCTATTGTGTCCATCACCAGCCGCCCGATCTGCTCTGGCTGTGCACCGAAGATGGACTGCTGCGCTACCGGACCGATACCGCGCAGGCGCAGTCGTACGGCACGGCGCACGGACTGCCGGCCAATCGCATCACCGGCATGATCAACGGTCCCGAATCCGGTCTGTGGGTCCTGACCACGCTCGGCGTGGCCCGGCGCATGCCCGCAGAGGAGCGTTTCGTCAGTTATGGTCTCGCCGACGGTCTGCCGGGGCTGGCGCTGCAGCGCAACGCCTTGGCAACCCTGCCCGACGGGCGCCTCGTAATGGGGACCAGCGACGGCGCGGTGGTTGTCGATCCCGGCTCGGCCACCCGCGGCCTCAATGCGCCGAGCACGGTGCTCAGCCGGCTCTGGCTGGAAGGTCGCGACCTGACCCGCACGGTCAACCCGGCCCGGCTGGCCATCGACCTGCCCTATCAGCATCGAGAGCTGGTCTTCGAGTTTGCCGTGCTGGACTTCCACGAACCCGAGCGCAACCTGGCCCGCTACCGGCTGCGCGGCTTCGATAGCGGCTTCAGCGAACTCAGCGGCAATCGCACAGCGCGCTTCATGAACCTGCCGCCGGGCGATTACGTGCTCGAAGTCGAAGGCTGGAGCAGCCGCGGCGTGCCCGGCGACAGCGCGCTGGAAATCCCGATTCGCGTGGCCGCCCCCTGGTGGCATTCACCGCTGGCCTGGATCGCCGCCTTTCTCGGGCTGGCCAGCCTGGTGTGGCTGACCATCCGCCTTCGCCTGCGCGCTCTCAACATGGCCAACGCGCGCCTCCAGGCACTGGTATCCGAACGCACCGCGGAGCTGGCCGCGGCCAACGAGCAGCTGCAGGCGAGCTCGGCTCAGGATTTCCTCACCGGCCTGCTCAACCGGCGCGGCTTCACCGAGCGCTTTGCGGCGCTCAAATCCTTGTCCGCCCGCGCCGACACGCATCTGGCCGTGGTGCTGTTCGACCTCGATCACTTCAAGCGGATCAACGATGCCCACGGACACGATACCGGGGACGAGGCCCTCCGAGCCATCGGCAGGATTCTCGGCGAACAGCTGCGCGGCCAGGACCTGGCCTGCCGCTGGGGCGGCGAAGAGTTTCTGCTGGCCCTGCCCGATACCGGCATCGAGGGCGCGGTCCAGGTCTGTGAGAAGATTCGGTCGGCCCTTTCGGGCCTCAGGCTATCGACGCCGACAGGAGCGGGCGTGGCGATCACGGCGACTTTCGGCGTTGTCGCGGGGCACGGCCGTGACTGGCCGCTGGAGCGCTGGGTCGGGGCCGCCGACGAGGCGCTTTACGAAGGCAAAAGCAAGGGCCGGGACCAGATCAGGCTCCATCAGGGCGATGCCCTATAATCCGCGCTCGTCCTGACCGCAGAGAAATTCATGCCGTATCCGCCCTGGATGAAAACCGTCTGGATGCTTGCAGCCCTGGGCCTGGCCGGCTGGGCAATTCCGGCCGCGGCAGAGTCGCTGGATCGGTTCGAGCAGCATTTCCGCGACACGCTGATCGAGCACGGTGTGCCGGGAGGTGCTTACGCGGTCGTGCGCAACGGGCGGATCGACCGGGTCGGCACCCACGGCGTGCGGCGGGTCGGCCATCCGGCCCCGGTCACCGCCGATACGGTGTTTCGAACCGCCTCGGTTTCCAAGACCTTTGCCGCCCAGCTGACCGGCCTGCTGGTCGCCGAGAACCGCTTACGCTGGGAAGATCGGGTGACCGACTACCTGCCCGAGTTTCGGCTCAAGGATCCCGAGGCGACCCGCCAGCTGCAGCTGCATCACCTGGTCGGTCAGTCGACCGGCGTGGTCTCCAATGCCTACGACAACCTGCTCAACGCCAACCAGCCGCTGGAGCGGATCCTGCCGCAGTTTGCAGGCCTTGATACGTTGTGCGCGCCAGGCACCTGCTATACCTACCAGAACGTACTGTTTGCCCTGGTCGGACCGGCGATCGAGCAAAGCACGGGCCAGGAATACGAAGAACTGCTCAGCCAGCGGCTGTTCGAACCGCTGGGCATGCGCCGGACCACGACCGGCCGCGAGGCGTTTCTGGCCGAAGCCAACCGCGCCACGCCCCACGTGCGTCTGGCGCGCGGCAGAGTCTGGCAGCCGGTGCCGGTCACCGAATCGTATTATCTGGTGCCGCCGGCGGCCGGCGTCAACGCCAGCGTGCTCGATCTGGCCCGGTGGCTGATTGCCCAGCAGGGGTACCGTCCGGACGTGCTCGCCCCGCAGGTGATCCGGCCGCTGACCGAAAAGCGCGTGCGCACGCTGCGCGATCTTCGGCGGGGCGCCTGGCATGACTTGCTCACGGACGCCCACTACGGGCTGGGCTGGCGGATTTATACCGTCGGCGAGGAAGAGCTCTACCTGCACTCAGGCTGGGTACGGGGCTTCGTGGCCGACATCAGCCACTCGCTGGACCGCAAGATGGGTCTGGTTGTGCTGCTCAACGGCGAGTCGCGGGCCTTGAGCGAGATCACCACCCGATTCTGGACCGACGAACTGGCCTCGCCCCGGCCGCCGCTGATGGCCGACCGGGGCGAGGAAATGCCAGAACCTAGCCGCTAGTGGGCCACTAGTCAGGCGACCTTGCGATCCGGCGACTTGCGCTCGGCCACCGCCCGCACGGCTTCCTCGACGATGGTCAGCCCGGCGTCGAGGTCGGCGTCCGGGATCATCAGCGGCGGCAGCAACTTGAGCACCTGATCGTCGATCCCGGCGGTTTCGATGATCAGACCGCGCTTGAAGGCTTCGGCGGAGCACTCGGCGGCCATTTCGGTATCGGCGAACTCGATGCCCTGGATCAGCCCCCGGCCGCGCAGCTCGGCCTGCACCGGAATCCGGCGGACCAGCGCTTCGAGTCGCTGGGTCACCTTGCCGGCCTTGCGCTCGGTTTCCTGGCGGAGCGTGTCGTCGGCCCAGAAATCCAGCGCCGCAGTCGCGGTGACGAAAGCGGGATTGTGGCCGCGGAAGGTGCCGTTGTGCTCGCCCGGCTCCCAGACGTCGAGCTCCGGTCGCATCAGGGTCACCGCCAGCGGCAGTCCGAACCCGCTTAGGGATTTGGACAGGCAGACGATATCGGGCTTGATGCCGGCCGGCTCGAAACTGAAGAACGGGCCCGTCCGGCCGCAGCCGACCTGGATGTCGTCGACGATCAGCAGCACGTCGTGGCGCTTGAGGATCGCGGCCAGCTCCTTGAGCCATTCCATGCGCGCGACGTTGACCCCGCCCTCGGCCTGAACGGTCTCGATGATGGCCGCGGCGGGTTTGTCCATGCCCGATCCCTCGTCCGACAGCAGCGCGTCGAGCAGGGCCAGGCTCTGGTCCTTGCCGTCTTCGAGGTAGCTGTCGAACGGCACCATGCTCACGTGCGACAGCGGCACCCCGGCCCCGGCGCGCTTGAACGAGTTGCCGGTCACGGCCAGCGCCCCCAGGGTCATGCCGTGGAAGGCGTTGGTAAACGACAGCACCCGCTCGCGTCCGGTGACCTTGCGCGCCAGCTTCAGCGCGGCCTCGACGGCGTTGGTGCCGGTCGGTCCGGGAAACTGCACCCGGTAGTCCAGCCCGCGCGGCTTGAGGATGACCTCCTCGAAGCGCTCAAGAAATTTCACCTTGGCCTCGGTGGCCATGTCCAGGCTGTGGACGATGCGGTCTTCGGACAGATAGTCCAGCAGCGCGCGCTTGAGGTCGGGGTGGTTGTGGCCGTAGTTCATGACCCCGGCGCCGGCGAAAAAGTCGATGTACTCGCGGCCGTCTTCGTCGGTCAGACGCGCGCCGCTGGCGTGGGTAAACACGCAGGGAAAGTTGCGCACGTAGCCGCGCACTTCGGACTCGAGTCTGTTGATGGTTTCAATACTCATGTCGATTTTGCCTCTCTCTTGAGTTCAAGATTGATTGTTGGATTCGGTGTCCAGCGGGCCGATACGAAAAAGGTTCTCGGCCTCGTGCGAATTCGGAAACAGTTCAGCGCCCAGATACTCGCTTTCCCGGCAGTCCACGCCGCGATCGCGGGCGATGGAGCGAAACAGCTGCATCGAGGCGGCGTTGTCGGGGCTGACCGTGGCTTCCAGCCAGCGCACCTCGGTCGGCTGAGCCGCCAGCAGCGCGTCGAGCATGCGCCGGGCCAGGCCCTGGCGACGCATCCAGGGCGCCACGCCGATCTGCCAGACGAACACCGCGTCCATCCGTTCCGGCGGCCGGTGGCCGACGATGAAACCGGCCAGCCTGCCGTCGTCGCTTTCGGCCACGATGCCGGTATCGGCGAAGTCCTTGGCAAACAGCACGTAAAAATAGGCGCTGTTGAGCTCCAGCCCGCCCATCTCCTTGACCAGGCGCCACATCGCCGCACCGTCCTCGGCGCGCGGGCGGCGGAAATGTACCGCCGTTTCTTCAAGAGCCTGGGTCGCCTCAGGCGACATCGGCAACCTCGGTCCTGGCAATGCCGAAACCGGCATGGAACGCCTGCGCGGCCTGTTTGACCTTGTCGGCGGCGACCAGGCAGGTCACGGCATGGGGAAAAGCAAAGGACTGGCTGACTTCGATCCCGGCATCGGTCAGGTTTTCCGCGGCCAGCCTCAGAATGTCGGCATCCTGACCGGCCCGGAAACCGACCGCCGAAACGCTGGCCAGCGGGTAGCGCACCTCAACGGCATCGCCAAACTCGCCTTGCAGCGAGTCGGCCAGACCTTCCACGTCGGCCAGCTGGTCGATGGGGAGCAGGTAGCAGCCCGAAGCGCCGTCGGCAAGTTCCGGAGCAAACCCGTCGTAGTCGTCCAGAATGTCGGCCAGGCGCTGGCGGTCGGCGCTGTCATCGAACTGAACGCTGACCAGATTCTTGTGGGCCGCAATACCGATGATTCGCGATTGCCCGGCGCCGGAGCCCTTGCGCACGATCGTCTGTCCGCCTTCGCCGTGGGACTTGCTGGCGTGAATCGTCACCCCGTGCTCCAGCGCGTAGTCGATCGCGCGCTCGTTCAGCACGCCGGCACCGTGGTGGGCCAGGGTCTTCATCTCGGCGAGGCTGAGCGCGCGCAGGCGGATCGCATCCGGCACCACGCGCGGGTCGGCGGTATAGACCCCGTCGACGTCGGAATAGATCTCGCAGCGCGCGGCCTGCACGGCCGCGGCAATGGCAACCGCCGTGGTATCGGATCCGCCGCGACCGAGCGTGGTGATGTCGCCGCCCGGGCTGGCGCCCTGGAAACCGGCGACGACAACCACCTTGCCATCGTCCAGGGCCTTGAGGATGCGGCCGGGCTCAACCGCCTTGATGCGGGCGTTGAGGTGCGCGCTGCAAGTGCGAACGCCGGCCTGCGGGCCGGTCATGGCGCAGGCGGGAATATCGAGATCCTGGAGCGCCAGCGACAGCAGCGAGGCCGAGGTCTGCTCGCCGGCGGCCAGCAGCATGTCGAGCTCGCGGTGGTCTGGCTGGGTGTTGAAGCGACCGGCGCTGGCCAGCAGCTTGCTGGTCGTGTCGCCGCGCGCGGAGACCACGACCACCACGCGGTGGCCCTGGCGTCGCGTGCGTGCGACGCGCTCGGCGACCGCGCACAACTGCGAATCTTCGGCAAGCGATGAGCCGCCGTACTTCTGAACAATGGTATTCATAAAGTTGGGTGTTGTTGCCGTTTGAGTTTGAATAAAGCTTTTTTCAGTCGGCCCGATCGACATGGGGGGGGATCGGCGCCATCGCGAATTCGTCGCCGCGAATGGCAAAGGCTTCGACCAGCGCGTCCAGGCTGATGGCAAGCTCGTCGAGCTTGAGGTCGTTCAGCCGCGCCAGCGCGTTGAGCAACGCGCCCTCGGCGGGGCCCGGTGCACTGTCAAGCAACTGCTCGCCCTTTTCGGTGGGGAACAGCTGAACCACGCGCTGGTCCGGACCGCAGCGGTCACGGCGGATCAGCCCCTTGCCCTCGATCTTGTCGAGCAGGTTGCTGGCCGTGGCCGGCTTGATCGACAGGCGTTCGGAAATGTCCTTGACCCGCAGCCCGGGTTCGGCGTGGATTTCCCACAGCGCCCACAGCTGGGCGGCGCTGACGCCGCACTGGCGTTCCACCCAGACCGAGTGGGCCTGGATGGACTTGACCACGGTGCGGAAATGCCGAATGACGGCCACTTCGCGCTCGCGGCGGGCTTGTGATCGCCGGCCGCGCCGCACTGGAATTCGACTGTCCTGAGTTTCGTTCGTCATTTGCTGAGCCATATTGGTGACTAATTATATGCCACAAATTAGTTTTGTGCAAAACTAATTGCCTTCAATGACTCGGCAGCCACCAAACCGGCGGCCGCAGACGACTCAGTCTTGGTGCTTTTCGACCAGCGCCAGAAAGGTATCGAGTACTTCGCGACCGCGCTCGCCGGCCTGCTCGACGTAGGTTTCGCGTACGCCCAGGCTGGCCTGGCGGAAGGTATCGCGTTGGTCTTCGTCGAGCTCCACCCACTGCGTTCCGCCGGCCTCGAGGATGGTGTCCAGGCGCTCGGCGTTGAACCGCTGCTGCTCGCGATCGATCCACTCGACCAGCTCATCGCGCACCTCCTCGATCATGGCGCGCGTGGACTCATCCAGCGCTTCGAACCAGGACTGGCTGGCCGCCAGCGTGGTCACGAACTGGGCGTGACGGCCGGAGGTGAGATAGTCCTGCTCCTCGTAGAAACTCATCTCTTCGATGGCAAAAATCGGATTGACCTGACCATCGATCTGGCCGAGCTGCAGGCCGCTGTAGACCTCGCTGTAAGGCATGGGCGTGGGGTTGGCGCCGTAAGCGCGGTAGGACTCGACCAGGATCGGCGAGGTCATCGTGCGAATCTTGAAGCCCTCGAAATCGGCCGGGCTGCGCAGCGCGCGGTCACCGCTCCAGACCATCCAGCCTTCCTGCACCACACCCAGCAATTCCAGATCCTGATCGCGATAGGGTGCCCGCAGCAGCGCGTGCAGTTCCGGGTCGGAGAGCACCTGACGGTTGACCGCGTCATCGTCGGACAGGACAAAATGGAGCGTGAAGATACCCACCTCGGGGATGGCGTCGGCGAGATGGCCGGGCGATGCGAAGGCCATCTCCAGCGCCCCGCTTTGAAGCATCTCGGTGATCTGCGACGAGCTGCCCAGACTGCCGTAGGGGTAAACCTCGATCGAAATGGCGCCGTCGCTGCGCGACTCGATCCGACGCTTGAACTCCTGCGCGTAGGTATCCTGAACGCTGCCCTCGATTTCCTCCAGCGCGAAGCGCCAGGTCACCGACTCGGACTGAGACTCAGCCTCGGAAGACGCCGTCTGGCCTTGATCATCAGCGGGCGGCGAACAGGCCGCCAGCAGCATCAGAAACGGGAACAGCAGCGCCGCCTGGCGAAGAGACTGGGTCATCGATGGTTCTCCATGGTTTGGCAAGACATGATCTTTTCGACCCTATCACGCATCCTGCCGCTGCCTGGCCGCAGGCCGCCAAATCCGGTGCTACAGTAAAGCGCTTCGTCCGCGGCAAGCAACTGCAATGGCTTCTCGAATCGACCGGAAGGGCTGGCGGCGGCGTATTGGTGCAGCCCTGGGCTGGGTCGACGACGGTCTGGATGCGTTTGAACGAGGCGCGCTGATCAGCGCCATCCTGATGATGGCTGCGGTATCCGTCACCAATGTCTTCTTGCGCAATGTCAGCGGCTCCAGCCTGATCTGGGCCAACGAAGCAACCCAGCTGCTGCTGGTGGTGGTCACCTTCATGGGCGTCGGGCTGGGCGCGCGCCAGGCACGCCACATTCGGGTCTCGGCGATTCACGACGTACTGCCTCGTTCCGCCCGCAAGGTTTTGCTGATCATCACCAGCACGGGAACGGCCATCCTGCTGCTGATGATGGCCGGGTGGGCACACGGCTATGCCGAATCGACCCAGCGCAGCTGCCGTATCCTGCCGGAATCGGTCGAGCTTGGCGGCCTGGCCATCCCCGTCGGCGCCATGCCCGGGGCCGTGGCGGTGGGCGTGATTCTGCTGGCGATGGCGCTGTCCGGGCACCTGATTGCGCGCGCGCCGGACCTGGCGGCGGCGCTGCGGTCGCGCCTGCCCGGCTGGCGCCGGTGGGTCGCGGGCCTGGTCGGACTGCTCTTGCTGATCGCGGCCGGTACGTGGCTTGCAGGCTCGCTAGCCGAGCTGGTCGCCAATCGCAGCGGGCGCTGCCGGGTCATGTCTTCGATCGGGCTGCCGGTCTATGTGCTGCACCTGATCGTGCCGCTGGGCCTGCTGCTGGGCGCGATGCAGTTCGCGCTGGCCGCCGTTCGCAACCTGATCAGCCCCGACAACTACCTGTCGTGGCGCCGGCGCGACGAGTACCTGGATGCTCAAGGCAGCGAGCCCCATGTCTGAGTGGCTGGCGTGGATCGGTCTGGCCGACCTGCCGGTCGCGCAGCTGGCCCTGATCGCGGCGCTGGTGATGATCGTGCTGTTGCTGATGGGGTTCCCGATGATGGTGCCGCTGATGGTCGGCGCCCTGATCATCCTGCTGGCGGGGTTTTCCAACCTGGAGCCGACGGTGCTGGTCCAGCAGATGATCGGCGGCGTGGAGCAAAGCGTGCTGGTGGCCGTGCCGATGTTCATCCTGGCCGCCGACATCATGATCAAGGGCCACACGGCCAACCGCCTGCTCGACCTGGTCAGCAAGTTCTTCGGTCATCTGCGCGGCGGCGTCGCGGTGACCACGGCGGTCTCGTGCACGCTGTTCGGGGCCGTATCGGGCTCCACCCAGGCCACGGTGGTCGCGATGGGCCGGCCGCTCAAGCCGCGCCTGCAGGAGGCCGGCTACTCCGAGCGCTTTTCGATTGCCCTGATCATCAACGCCAGCGACATCGCCCTGCTGATCCCGCCGTCGATCGGCATGATCATCTACGGGGTGGTGTCGGGCACGTCGGTGGGCGATCTGTTTATCGCCGGGATCGGCCCGGGGGTGCTGATTCTGCTGCTGTTTTCGCTCTATTGCGTCGCTCTTTCGATCTGGAAGGATATTCCCGTCGAGTCACGCGCCAGCTGGCCGGAGCGGCTGGCCGCGGTGCGCGGCGCGCTGCCGGCGCTGGGGTTTCCGATCATCATCATCGGCGGCATTTATTCCGGCATCTTCAGCCCGACCGAAGCGGCCTCGATCTCGGTGGCCTACGCGCTGGTGCTGGAAATGCTGGTCTACCGCGAGGTCAAGCTGCGCGACCTGCCCGAAATCGCGCTTTCGACCGGGCTGATCACCGCCGTGGTGTTCATCCTGGTCGCCGCCGGCATGGCGTTTTCGTGGATCATCTCTTACGCCCAGATTCCCGACGCGCTGCTCGGTGACGTGATCGCCATGGCCGCCGACCACCCCTACCGCGTGCTCGCCCTGATCGCCGTGGCCTACTTCATCGGCTGCATGTTCGTCGACCCGATCGTGGTGATCCTGGTGCTGACCCCCATCTTTGCCCCGGCCGTGACCGCCGCCGGGCTCGACCCGGTCCACGTCGGCACCATCATCGTGCTGCAGGCGGCGATCGGCTCGGCCACCCCGCCGTTCGGCTGCGACATCTTCACCGCCGTGGCCATTTTCCGAAGGCCCTACCTGGAGGTGATTCGCGGCACGCCGCCGTTCGTTCTCATCCTGCTGTTTTCCACCGCCCTGCTGATCGCGTTTCCGCAAATTGCGCTGTTTTTGCCCAATCTGATGCGCTGATCGCCCGAAACGGGCGCGTTTCACGGCTCGCTTCGATGGATTTGCTAATTTTGTGGTCTTTCGTGCAACGGAGACTCCATGAGCCAACCGGTCATCGCCAACAACAAACCGATCAAGGTCTCGCTTGAAAAAGGCAAGGAGTACGCGTTCTGCCGCTGCGGCCGATCGAGCGACCAGCCGTTTTGCGACGGCTCCCACGAAGGCACCGGCATCACGCCGAAAGTCTTTACCGCCGAGAAGGACGAGGAGGCCTACCTGTGCCGGTGCAAACACACCGGTGATGCCCCCTACTGCGACGGCACCCACCAGAAATTCAGCGACGACCAGGTCGGCAAGGAAGCACCAGCGGAGGAAGACAACAACGGCGACAAGGCGTCATCGGACGACGACGACAATACCCCGCCCGAGCCTGAGGCCACGCCCGAAGAGCCCACCGTCGAGTTCATTCACGAGCTCGCGCGCAAAGGCGTCGACAAGATCGGCAAGCACGGCCCGACCGTGGCCATGGGTGTGCCCAGGAGCGAACTTCCAAACTGGGACCAGCTGCAGCTGATGGCCGCGCAGCTGGCGACCCGGCCGCTGATGGAAGACGCAGAGGTGAAGACCGAACTGGTCATCGGCCCGGAGGCGAAGAAACCGCTCGAGCTCGCGCTGCCGCTGTTTGTCACCGACATGAGCTTCGGCGCGCTGTCGCCGGAAGCCAAGATCGCCCTGGCCAGGGGCGCCGAGATGGTCGGCACCGGCATCTGCTCCGGCGAAGGCGGCATGCTGCCCGAAGAGCAGGCCGAAAACACCCGCTATCTCTTCGAACTGGCCAGCGCCGGCTTCGGCTATTCCGAGGACTTGCTGACCAAGGTCCAGGCCTTCCACTTCAAGGGCGGACAGGCCGCCAAGACCGGCACCGGCGGCCAGCTGCCGGGCAGCAAGGTCACGGCCAAGATCGCCGAGGTTCGCGGCGTCAGCGAAGGCGAGGACGCGTTTTCGCCGGCCGCATTCGAAGACCTGAAAACGGTCGCCGATTTCAAGCGCTTTGGCGATCGCGTGCGCGAAGTCTCCGGCGGCATCCCAATCGGCTTCAAGCTCAGCGCCAACCACATCGAGCGCGACCTCCAGTTTGCCCTGGACGCGGGCGCCGACTACATCATCCTCGACGGGCGCGGCGGCGGCACCGGCGCCTCACCGGCCATGTTTCGCGACCACATCAGCGTGCCGACCATCCCGGCGCTGGCGCGCGCGCGCCGCTACCTCGACGACCAGCACGCCAGCGGTCGGGTCACGCTGATCGCCACCGGGGGGCTGCGCACGCCGATCGACTTCGTCAAGGCCATGGCCCTGGGCGCCGACGGCATCGCCCTGGGCAACAGCGCCATCCAGGCTGTCGGCTGCGTCGGCGCGCGCATCTGCCATACCAACAACTGCCCGACCGGGGTCGCCACCCAGCGCGAAGACCTGCGCAAGCGCCTGAACGTGGACCGATCGGCCGAGCGCCTGAAGAACTTCTTCGAGGCCTCGGTTTCGCTGATGCAGGTCATGGCCCGCGCCTGCGGCCACGGTGCCCTGTCCGAGTTCGATCGCGACGACCTGGCCACCTGGGATCGCGACATGGCGCGGCTGACCGGCGTGCGCTACGCCGGCGTGCAAGAACCCTGATCCCCGAATCAATGGATTGACGGCCGATCGTTGCCGGACGATTCGGCAACCCGGTCTCGTTGGCGCCTGAACCGGTAGACGCCGATTGGATCCATTCGGTCCGCTCTCGCAAAGGGGCACGGTTCGATCCGCTATCATCGAAAGCGGCCACGCCGCGACCCAATCGATGGAGACGCAATGACCAGCTGGCATGCCCTGCCGACCGATAAAGCCATGGATCAGCTCGACAGCTGTTCCGATGGATTGAGTTCCCGGACAGCAGAAGAGCGCCACGAAGAACAGGGGCCGAACAAGCTACCGGAGGCGGCTCGCCGACCCTGGTGGCAGCGCCTGCTGGCGCAGTTCCACAACGTACTCATCTATGTGCTGATCATCGCCGCGGCGCTGGCCGCCGCGCTCGAAAAATGGATCGATGCCGGGGTCATCGGAGCGGTGGTCATCATCAACGCCCTGATCGGGCTGATCCAGGAAGGCAAGGCCGAAAAGGCCATGGAAGCCATCAGCCAGATGCTGGCGCTCAAGGCCCGGGTCCGACGCGACGGACGCTGGCAGGAAATCGAAGCGGCGGAGCTGGTATGCGGGGACATCGTGCGGCTGCGCGCGGGCGATCAGGTTCCGGCGGATCTGCGTGTACTGGCCGCGCGCGGGCTCCAGGTCGACCAGGCCGCCCTGACCGGCGAGTCCGTGCCGGTGGACCGAACCTCGGACGCGGTCGACGAGGACGCCGCGCTGGCCGATCGCAAGGGCATGGTCTATTCCGGGACGCTGGTGACCGCCGGCGAGGCCAGGGGACTGGTCGTGGCCATCGGCAGCGACACGGAGCTGGGCAAGATCAGCACCATGCTGGAAGGGGTCGAGAAACTGACCACGCCGCTGGTCCGCCAGATCAATCATTTCGGGCACATCCTGACCGGCGCGCTGCTGGCCTTTACCGCCGTGATCGTCGGGCTGTCGCTGTGGCTCCACGACATGCCGGTCGATGAAGGCTTTCTGGCCGGCGTCGCCCTGATCGTGGCCGCCATTCCGGAGGGTCTGCCGGCCATCATCACCATCACCCTGGCCGTGGGAGTGCGGCGCATGGCCGACCGCAAAGCCATCATTCGACTGCTGCCGGCGGTGGAAACGCTGGGTTCGGTCACCACCATCTGCTCCGACAAGACCGGAACCCTGACGCGCAACGTACTCACGGCAACTCACATCGTGGTCGACGGCGAGACCCGCGATGCGGATCAAGCGGCCAGCGAGGAGCCTGCCGTGGTCGCGCTGGCGGAGGCCGCGATCCTGTGCAATGACGCCGATGCCGATGGCGAAGATGGCGACCCGATCGAGAGAGCACTGCTGGCCCTGGCCGAACCGGCCGGCATCGATATCGAACGGTTGCGCGAAGAAAAGCCGAGGAAAGGGGCACTGCCCTTTTCTTCGGAACAGAAGCTCATGGCCACCGCTCACGACGGCCGGCTGATCGTCAAGGGCGCCCCGGAAACGGTGCTCGAACGCTGCAGCCGCCAGCGCAGTGGCGAGGAGTGCAAGGATCTGCAACCTGACTGGTGGGACGAGGAGCTGGACAAGCTCACCGCCGACGGCCTGCGGGTACTGGCCCTGGCCGAACTGCGCGAAGACGCGGACTGGGACGATTCGATCAAGCCCGAAGACGTCGGCAATGACCTCTGCCTGCTGGGTCTGGTGGCCTTCGAGGATCCGCCGCGCGACCAGGTGCCGGCGGCAATCGAGGCCTGCCAGCGGGCCGGCATCACGGTCAAGATGATCACCGGCGATCATGCCGCCACCGCCAGCGCCATCGCCCGCAAGCTCGGCATCGAGGGCGACGACAGCACCCTCAAGGGTCCGGAACTGGAAAAGCTCGAAGATGATGAACTGATCAAGCGAGTGCGTGCGACCAACGTCTACGCTCGAACCTCACCGGAACACAAGTTGCGGCTGGTCAAGGCCCTGCAGGCCCACGACGAGGTCGTTGCCATGACCGGCGACGGCGCCAACGATGCCCCGGCCCTCAAGCGCGCCGATATCGGCGTGGCCATGGGCATCAAGGGCACCGAGGCCTCGCGCCAGGCCGCCGAAATGGTGCTGGCCGACGACAACTTCGCCAGCATCGCCTCGGGTATCGAAGAGGGGCGCGGCATCTACGACAACATCCGCAAGGCGATCCTGTTCATTCTTCCGACCAACGCGGCCGAGGCGCTGGTCATTGCCGTGGCTGTCCTGGCCGGCATGACGCTGCCGATCACGCCGGTGCAGATTCTCTGGATCAACATGGCCACGGCGGTCACGCTGGCCCTGGCCCTGGCTTTCGAACCCACCGAAGGCGAAGTGATGGACCGGGCACCGCGACCGGCGACGCAGGGGCTGATCACCCGTTTCGTTGCCCTGCGGATTCTGTGGGTCGGGCTGGTCCTGACCGGGCTGACCTTTTTTGTCTTTCAGTGGAGTCTTGCCGGAAACGGCAACGAGGCGCTGGCACGCACCATGGCGGTCAATCTGCTCGTGGCCGGTGAAATCGTCTACCTGTTCAACTGCCGACGCTGGCTTTCTCCCAGCCTCACGCTCGAAGCCCTGATGGCCAATCGCTGGGCCTGGGTACTGGTCGGGGTGCTGGTCCTCATGCAGGCCGCCTTCACCTACCTGCCCGCCGCCCAGTTGATCTTCGAGACCACCGCGCTGAACCTGGGCCACTGGCTGCTGATTCTGGCGCTGGTCATACCGCTGCTGGTGCTGGTGGAGGTGGAAAAGTGGTGGTATCGCAGGCACGACGGTCGGGCGGCGGCCTGAAGCTCGCTATACGCGCATCGAACAGCCCTGTCTCGGGCGCAGGATGGTTGCGGGGCTTCAGGCCTGGTGGATATAGGTTCCCGGCGCGTCGCACAGTACCGCATAGCCCTTTTTCGGGGCCCCCATGGGCGGCGGGGCGTTCGGCGCCCCGCTGTGACCCGCCAGCCACTCGGCGTATTCGGGCCACCACGAGCCCTGTTGCATTTCGGCCTGGGCCAGCCAGCTGTCCGGGTCGAGGTAGGGCGCGCCGGGCGGGCGGTCGCTGATCCGGAAGTGACGGTCGGGATGACCCGGCTCGCTCAGGATCCCGGCGTTGTGCCCACCGCGGGTCAGGACGAAATGCAGTTCGCAGTCGGTAAACAGTTGGGCCTTGTAGACCGAACGCCAGGGTGCGATATGGTCGGTCTCGGTGGCGACCACGAACAGCGGTACGCGGATATCCTTGAGCGCGATCACGCGACCCTCAACGGCATAGCGGCCGGCGCTGATGCGGTTTTCCAGGAAGATGCCGCGCAGGTATTCCGAGTGCATGCGCGCCGGCATGCGCGTGGTGTCGCCGTTCCACACGCTGATATCGCTGGGCATGTCGGCCAACCCCAGCAGGTAGCGGCGCACGTTGCGGCTGTGGATCAGGTCTTCGGATCGAACGGCGGCAAAGGCAAAAGCCATCTGCGGGCGATCAAGGTAGCCCTGGGCCCACATCAGGTCCTCCAGGAAAGCGACCTGGCTTTCGTCCAGGAACAGCAACAGCTCCCCGGCCTCGGCAAAATCCACCTGGGCCGCCATCAAGCTCACTGAAGCGAGCCGTTCGTCGCCGTCGCGAGCCATGGTCGCCGCGGCAATCGCCAGCAGGGTGCCGCCCAGGCAATAGCCGTTGGCATGCACGCGCCGGCCCGGAATGATCGCCTCTATGGCATCGAGCGCGGCCAGGATGCCGCGGCGCCGGTAGTCTTCCAGCGACAGCGAAGCCTGATCGGCACTCGGGTTGACCCAGGAAATGGCAAAGACCGTGTGTCCCTGTTCGACCAGCCAGCGGATGAGGGAATTGTGCGGCGAAAGATCGAGGACGTAGTACTTCATGATCCAGGCCGGCACCATCAGGATGGGTTCCGGCCGAACCCTGGTCGTCTGCGGACTGTACTGAATCAATTCCATGAGGTCATTGCGATAGACCACCTTGCCCGGTGTACAAGCCAGGTGCTCGCCCAACGCAAACTCCGGCGGAATGGGCTTGTGCGCCTGGGTCAGCGCCTGCACCATGTCGTCGGCAAAGTTGCGCAGGCCTTCGACCAGGTTCCTGCCGCCGGCCTTGCGTGTGGCCGCCAGTATCTCCGGGTTGACCAGCGGCGAGTTGGACGGCGAGACCCAGTCGAGCATCTGACGGACCATGAAGGTGGTACGCGCGCTGGTCTCGGGCTTGAGCCCGTGAAGGTTCCCGGTGGCGGCTTCCCACCAGTCATGCTGAGCCAGAAAAGCCTGCTGGATCAGGCTGAAGGGCAGGAAGCGCCAGCCTTCATGACTCCAGCGATGGTCGAATTCGCGCGGGGCGAACGGCGGATCGGGCTGCCGGCCGGTCAGCGCCTCCAGACCAAAGCGGGTCAATTTGAGCAGGTTGCCGACGGCGCGTTCGGTCACGGCCGCCTGCCGACCCGGAGAACGACCCAGGTGTATCGCCCAATCGGTCCAGGCATCGATCACTGCATGCGGAGAAATACCGGCCGTCAGGCGGGCCAGGTAGGCCATCGCAGCCCGGTCCAGGGTCTGGTAGCCGCCGTTGTCGGGGAGCGCATCAGGCCTGTCGGGTGCGCGGAAGGTCGTCTTCTTCGCCCTTTTTTTCCGTCCCGTGCCGACCTTTTTTGCCAGCCCTGCCATAGATGCCTCCGGTCTGCCGGCCAGTCCGTCACTCAGGACGCGCTAGTCGCAGGAATGACCGAGCCGTTCAAGGCCCTCGCTCAGATGGTCGGCGAGCAGCGGCTGATCCAGCAAATCATCGACCATCCGTCCCGACCATGCATCGCCGGATTCGGCGATGCGGGAATCCCACTCATCGACCGTGAAGTCCCCGCGCCCCAGTCGCAAGAGCGCCACAAGCTCGAGTTGCTGGCGCGGCTCAAGGTCGGCGACGATGGCCCGGAATTCATCGCGAACCGGATGGGTCGGCGCGCCTTCGGCGGCCAGGCCGGTCATGTCCAGGTCCTGATCCGAGGTCTCATCGGGCAGCACGACCGCCTCCTGGGTGTGGTAATCGCGCGCCAGCTGGATCAACTGGCAAACATCGTCCGGATTGACGTCGAGTTCAATCTTGCTGCCCGTATCTGCAGACATCGGATCGCGTGGCGTATCAGCTGCATTCATGGCCTCCTCCGTCGATTGAGGGTCTGTATCGGCCCGCCAAGGGATGATTTCATCCTACAGGAGCGCATCGTTTCAGGGCGCGCGGAAGCCGAAATCCGACCTTGCTGCGTCGTCCGCTGGGCGTTTTTTTAGTCTCCCTGTCCCAAACGCGTCCAGGACGCCTGCGTTGCTCAGGCGCATTCAGGCTTGATCATCGGTTCTGGGCCGGCGCGCAACCACAATCACCACGGCCAACAAGATCGACAACAGCCAGATCGACCAGGTC
>JAWLFD010000121.1:0-7287 GCA_041685745.1 Wenzhouxiangella sp. | reverse complement strand
CACGGCGGGCTCGAACCGGAACTGTCCGCTGCGGGCCGCGGCCAGGCCGGGCTTGAACCAGTGGCCGCTGGCCTCGCTCAGGGGCCGCAGCAGGCCGTCGAAGATATTGCCCAGGATGCCCGGGCCCAGCGCGACCGACAGCGGCAGACCGTTGCCGACCACCGCATCGCCCGGCTTCAGGCCGGTGGTGTCCTCGTAGACCTGGGCGGTGAGCAGGTCGCCGGAGAGCTGGATGACCTCGCCGAGCAGGCGCTGCTCGCCGACCGCCAGGGCCTCGTGGATCTGGAACGGTTCGCTGACCCGGGCCTTGAGCACCGGGCCGCCGATCCACTGGATCACGGCTTTTGTCATCGCTCTTCTCCCGCCTGCGCCCGGCGCACCAGGTCGAGCAGCGCGCCGTCGATGCTGTCCCGGTCCATCAGCACCCCGTCCAGGCTCATGTCCACGACCAGGCCGCCGCTGACCAGCTTCAGGCCTGCCGCCAGTGACTCTGATGGATGAACCTCGACCCGCGCGTCATGCAATTCGGCCGCCCGATCCACGGTCCGGGCCTGCTCTGCCGACGGCCAGTCGGCCGGGCAGTCGATCCGCCACTGGCGCGCCATCACCACGCGGGCCGCCTGGTCGAGCAGCGCGTCGGCCCAGGCCTTGCGGGCCTCGGAATCCCGCCAGCGCCGGCGCAGGGCCTCGGCGAGCAGGCGCCTGCCCTCCTCGACCAGCGCCTGGTCGTGAGCGAGCTGGCGTCGCCGCAGCGTCGTTTCCACCTCGGCCTCGACCCGGCCGATGGCCTGGTTCATGCGCTTGCGCTCCTCGGCAACCGCCGCGCGGACGCGCGCTCGTGCCCGGGCGAAGGCCTTGCGGCGCAGCTCGGCGAGCCTGGCCTCCCCTTCCGAGCGCAATGCGCGGCATTGCTGTTCGCCGGAGTCCCTGAGCAGGTCCAGCAAGCCGCTCATGGAGGGCTTTTCGATGCGGTCTGGCTTGTTCATGTCTCGACTCCCAGGGCTCTGCGCACCCTGCCGGCCAGGTCCGGGCTGTGGCCATGTCCACTGACGTCGGGCACCACCGCCAGCGGCGGCCGGGCCCGCCGGATATGACCGGCCAGTTCTTCGCCCGGCACGTGCTCGGCCAGGTCGGCGGTCAGCAGGACGGGACGCCGGCCGCGCAGGGCGGCGCGCAGTTTCTCGCGCACGTCCTCCGGCGTGACGACCATCGTTTCCAGACCGGCCAGCCGGAAACCGGCGGCGGTCAGCCGATCGCTGATGACCACGGGGCGGATGACGGCCGGAAGATCCATCGCTCAGAGCTGGTTGAGAATCAGGATGGCGATGATCAGGCCGTAGATGGCCACCCCTTCGGCCAGCCCGACGATGACCAGCACCCGGCCCATCAGGTCCGGCTTCTCGGCCAGCGCGCCGACCGCGGCGCTGCCGACGTGGGCGACGGCGTAGCCGGCCCCGGCGGCGGCCAGCCCGGCGGCGAGCGCGGCCGAGAGGAAGCCCCAGCGCACGACCGACGGGTCGACCACTTCGAGCAGCACCTCGCCTTCCTGGGCGCTGGCCAGGCCGGCGGTAAAGACCAGATAGGTGGCCGTCAGCGCCAGGCAGGCGATCACGGCGCCCAGCGCCAGCACGATGAGGGTTCCCAGTTTCATGTCGGACTTCTCCCGGTAGGTCGGAAAACGGCGCCGGGGCCGGTCAGCGGCTTGAACCGGCGGCCCTCGGCAGTCAAAAAGCGGATGAAGAACTCGAACAGCATCAGACGCGTGGTCTGGATGCCGACGATCAGGCCTTCGAGGGCGATCACGATGGCGTTGCCGAGGACGATCACGACCAGCCCGGCGACCCCGCCGCCGGCCGCATCGGCCATGCCGAACACCGCCGCCGACAGCCCGGCGTGGGCCAGCGCGAAGGCGCCGACGCGGACGAAGGAGATGGTGTTGACCAGCAGCTGCAGCATGCCTTCGAGCAGTTCACCCAGGGCCTTGGGCAGTTCCATCAGGCGGCCGTGTTCGGCCACCGCCACCGATCCGAGCACGAACCAGGCAAAGCCCACCCAGGCCAGGTTGATCAGCTCGGGCCGCAGCAGCGCGCCGAGCAGGCCGAAGTAAGCCAGCACCAGGCCGGCGCGGGTGGCCAGCCAGTGCAGTCCCGCGCCCCGCCACAGGCAGCGCAGGGCGTCGAAGAACAGGCCCGTGGTGATCACGCACACGCCGAAACCGACCGCGATCGCCATGATCGTGGTCGGGTGATCGATCGGGTGCATCCACAGCGCCGGGATCAGGTGTTCGTTGGCGAAGATGCTGCCGAACAGGAAGCCGAACACGATCGCGGCGGCGCCGAACGGCACCAGCAGGCCGAACACCGGGATGCGCTTGCGCAGCCACAGCCCCAGCCCCAGCAGGACCGCGCCCTGGCCGACGTCGCCGAACATGAAGCCGAACATCAGCGGGGTGATCACGGCCAGAAGCCGGCTCGGGTCGACCTCGGTCGATCCGGGCGTGCCCAGCAGGCCGGGAAAGATCTCGAACGGGCGCGCCCAGCGCGGATTGCGCAGGATCACCGGCACGTCCAGCCCGGCCGGGGGATCGGCGCGCCGGAGCACGTGCTCGACGTTGGATTCGGCCAGCACCCGGTCGAGCTCGGCCCCGTCCGGGTCGCTGCACCAGCCGGTCACCAGCACGAAGTGCTCGGTCACCGGCAGCGCCGGGGCGTGGCCGGCAAACCACTGCATCAGCGCCATCACCCCCAGCGCCGGGGCGATCGCGTGGCGCTGGTGCAGTTCGGCGATGCGCTCGCCGACCTCGCGCCGGGCCTGTTCGGCCTGCGCCCGCCGCTCGGCCAGCGCGGCCCGGGCCGCCTGCGGCTCGTCGGGCAGCCAGGCCGGCATCATCAGGCGACGCGCCTTGATCGCGGTCATGCGCTCGTCGAGCCGCGCCACCGCCTCGGTCGGGCCCACGGCGAGCGCGTAACGCTGGCCGTCGACGTCGACCAGCGACTGGGTCAGGACCGAGGCCGGCCAGGCCTCCGGCTCGGAGTCGGCCGGCAGGCGGTACAGCCGCGCGGCCAGCACCGGACCGGCCCGGGCGAGCAGCTCGAAGGCCGGCAGCGCCGGGTTGTCGCCGGCCACCAGCCGGTCGAGCTCGTCGAGCCGGGCCAGCTCGGTCTCCCGGGCCTCGGCCCGGTCGATCAGCGGCTCGGCCGCCTCGGCCCAGGCGCGCAGGCGCGCCAGCGCGTCTTCCATCGCCGCGACCGGGTCCATGGACCGATCCAGCGAGGGCAGCTGCCCCTCCGGCCACCAGCCGGCAAAGCGCCGCTCCAGGTCGTCGAACTCGGCCACCGCGGCGCTCAGGCCGGGCAGCTCGAAGGGATGGTCGGGGCGCTGCTCGGTCTCCAGCTCCACGGTCTGCGTTTCGGCCAGCCGGGCCAGGGTGCGGGCCAGGTCGGCGCGCGGCACCAGCAGCTCGAACCAGCAGGCGGTCCCCGGTCTCAGGCCCATGTCAGTCCCTCCGGTACCCGACGCAGCAGGCGGCGGGTGACCAGGCCGGCGCGCACCCGCTCGGCCTCCAGCGCCTCCAGGCCGAGAAAGGCGAACACCACCGCCGCGCTGCCGGCCGCGCGCCTGAACAGGCGCTCGAAGCGCGCCCCCAGGTCGTGGCGCAGGGCCTGTCCGTCGCCGTCCGGCGGGGCGGCGCGCATGGCCGCGCGGTGCGCCTCGAGCAGGCGGTCGAGCTGTTCCAGGGCCTCGCCGGTGCGCGACGAGACCTTGCCGGGCGCGAGATCGCGCAGCACCGCTTGCCAGGCCGAGGGCACGCTTTGACCGGCCTCGAGCAGCGGCTGCATCGGCGCCAGGTCGGTGTCGGCCAGGGCCGACAGACAGGCGCCGGGATCGTCGAAGGCAAACGAGGAGATGATCGGGTCGCTGCGCATCCAGGCGCGGACCCCGCCGCCGTCGAGCAGGTGGGCCAGGACCGGCAGCTCCGGCAGCCAGCGGCACCACAGCAGCATCTCGCGCCAGGCGTCGGGCGCCCAGGCCGCGGCCCGGACCACGCCGTCGCGCCAGTTGGCCCGCAGCAGCATCTCGATCTCGGCGGCCGAGGAATCCGGCGAAACGCCGCGCACCCAGCGCTTGAGCGCGGTCGCGCGCACGCCGTCGAGGTAGTGGAGCAGATCGACGCTGGACTCGATCAGCCGCCAGTCCTCCTCGGTCGGGCGCTGGCCGTGACGGGCCTGGAGGCGGGCCTGCAGGTAGCCGATCCGGGCCGATTCAGCCATCGTCGGCTCCGGTCAGGCGCTCAGCCAGCGTCGCGACCGCCGCGCTCAGGCGTTCGCGCTCGGCCGGGTCCGGCTCGGTCCGGGGCGCCTGGCTGCCGGCGCGGTCGCGCAGCTGATCGGTGCGCTCGTCGATGCGCTTCTCGCAGTGGCTGTGAATCCGGGAGAGCCGGTCGCTGGTGCGCTGTTCGATCGCCCGGGCGCGCTCCTGCTCGGCCGCCAGGGCCCGGGCGAGTTCCGCGCGACAGGCCTCGACCTTGTCGCGGACCTCGGCTTCGGCGGCCAGCACATCGCGGATCGCGTCCGCCGACTCGACCTGCCGCGCCCTTTCCTCGCCAGACATGCTGCCACTCCCGTGTCGTCGAAATCGCCGGGAAGCTTCGTCAGCCGGTCATGATCACTGCCGAACCTTCCGGTCCTGACCAACGATCAGCCGCCGGGACCGGTGAAATCAATCCGTCGCCGGCGGTCGACCAGGTGGTTGTTTCCGCCCCTCCTAAAGGCTGCTTCGAGCGTAGCGCGATCGACTTCGGAACCAATTGACCCAGGTCAATTCGGCGCGCCTGACAGCCGTCTGCGGGCGCGATCAGCCGTGCCCGTTTCGCCACTTGTCGGGGGACTGGCCGAAGGCTTCGCGGAAGACCCGGCTGAAGTACTGGACGCTGGAAAAGCCGCTGGCGTGGGCGATCTCGGTAACCGAGCGCGCGCTGCCGGCCAGATCGCGGCAGGCGCACTGCAGGCGCTGGTTGCGCAGCAGTTTCGCCGGGCTTTCGCCGGTCAGGGCCTTGAGCTTGCGTTGCAGCGTGCGCGGGGTGACGTAGACCGCTTCGGCCATGGACCCGATGTCGGCTTCCGGGTCGCAGCAGCACTGCTCCAGCCAGTTCTCCACGCGCTCCAGAAAGGCGAGATCGGCCTGGCTGATCGCTCCCGACTCCAGGCCCGCGAGCGTCTCCGGACCGTGCGCTGCCGGACTTTCCGAGGGCTGATCGGCCGCCTGCCGGCGCCAGTGTTGTTGCAGGCGGTCCTGAAATCGCCGGCGACTCAGGACGATCTGTTCCAGCCGGGTCTTGAGTTCGTCGACGTTGAAAGGCTTGGGCAGAAAGGCGTCGGCGCTGAGCGTGAAGGCCTTGAGCCGGGTCTGCGCATCCTGGCGCGCGGTCAGCATGAGCACCGGGATGTGGCTGGTCTCGGTATCGGTGCGCAGCGCTTCGAGCAGGCCGAAACCGTCGAGGCCCGGCATCATCAGGTCGGTGATGACGACGTCGGGCAGGTGCCGGCGTGCCTGCTCGAGGCCGGCGCGCCCGTCGTCGGCCTCGATGACGCGCCATTGCTCGGCCAGAATGGCGGCGATCCAGCTGCGCAGATCGGCGTTGTCTTCCACCACCAGGATGCTTCCCCGCGCGGTCTCCGTTGTTGCCGTCGCGGGCGCGCAGGGCGCGACTTGCGCCGGCGCGGTGAGCACCGCCAGCTCGAGCCGGCGGCGGCGCGCATCGGTCGGCTCGGCGCCGGCCTCGGCGTCGTCGGTGCAGGGCCAGGCCGACAGCGTCACGCTGAACCGGCTGCCGACGCCCGGCGTGCTGTGCAGATCGATCGCACCGCCGATCGCGGCGACGGCTTCCTTGACCAGCGCCAGGCCGATGCCGGCGCCGTCGTTGCGCGCGCTCTCGGCGCTTTCGGTGCGGTAGAAACGCTCGAAGATCACGGCCTGCTCGGCTTCCGGAATGCCGGGGCCGGTATCCTCGATGGTCAGTTCCGCGCCGTCGGCGTGCGCGCCCAGCCGAACGAGAACGCGGCCGTTTGACGGCGTGTACTTGACCGCGTTGTGAAGGAGATTGAGCAGGATCTTCTCAACGACGTCGGGCGCACAGCGGGTCTGCCAGCGGCCGTCCAGGCGGGCCTGGAGGGCGACGGACTTGTTGCGGGCGACCGAATCGAACGCCTGCACCGTCTGCTCGACAAGCACATCGAGCCGCCAGGCGGCGACCGGCGCGGCGTGCTGCCGGGACCTAAGCCGGGCGAGATCGAGCAGCTGCTCGACCAGTCTGAGCAGCCGCGCAACGTAGCGGTTGCCCATCGATATCGCGTCCGGGTTCGGACCGCTTCTCAGTTTCTCGAACGCGGCGCCGATCAGCGTCAGCGGCGTTCGAAACTCATGCGAGATATTGGCAAACAGCGTGGTGCGCGCTTCGAGCGCGTCTTCCAGTTCGGCCGCCTGGCGCTCGGTCAGTCGCTGCTTGTCGCGCAACTGCCGCGTGCGCCGGTCGACCAGCGCCTGCAGGCGTCGCTCGCGCCGGCGGTGGCTTGCCAGCATGATCAAAAGCGTCAATCCCAGCGCCAGCGCGTAACCACCCCAGGCCCATGGCGTGGCCCAGGGCGGTGGGTTGATCGTGGCGCGCAACAGGGTCTTGGGCGCCGACCAGACCCCGTCGGGACTGACCGCCTTGAGCTCGAAGACGTAATCTCCCGGCGGCAGGCTGCCGTATCGCGCCAGGCGATCGGTGCCCGCCTCGATCCAGTCCTCATCGAGGCCGGTCAGCCGATAGGCATATTCGACCTTCTCGGGCGCGGCGAAATGCAGGCCGACGTACTCGATATCGAGCCGATTCCGGCGGTGATCGAGCTCGATCCTGTCCTGGCGCAGTTGTTCGGCGGGAATGGCCTGACCGTTGACGCGGACGCTTTCGGCGTACACCAGCGGCGGGGCGGGCAACAGCTGGATCGCTTCCGGGTCGAACACGTTCCAGCCGTTGATGCCGCCGAAGTAGTAACGCCCGCTGGCGCCGATGTGCGCGACGGTATGGTTGAACTCGTACTCCTGGATGCCGTCGCTGCGCCCGAATCGGTCGACCTCGCCGGATTCGGGGAAAAACCGCATCAAGCCGTGATTGCTGGACAACCACAACTCGCCTTGCGGGCCAGGCAGGATGGCGTAGATGACGTTGTCGACCAGACCCTGTTCGCGGTCGATGTAATCGAACGTCGGCCGACCGCCCTCATCGAGATTCAGCCGACCGAGTCC